>JALSKP010000126.1 GCA_026988815.1 Myxococcales bacterium
CGACGAACTTGAACCGGAGCAAAAAACAATCTTCAGCCACTATCGGCGCACCGCCTCGAAAAGCTCCAGAAAACATTTGGCGCCCTATATTCACCAACGCATTATCGATATCATTGAGAACGTGGAAAAAGGAAAAGCATGAGCAATAATATCTCACGTATTTGGAAATCGCCGGCAGGTTACGCCGAAGGTATAGAACCCCTCTTCTCCAAACCCAATCGCCTCATCAAAAGCGAGGTCGTCATGGCCACAAAAGAAGTCATGGACCTGCTCAACCACGCAAAAAAAGATGCCGAAAAAATCATTTTAGATGCGAAATCCACGGCCGAAGAAATAAGTAAGAACGCATACAATGACGGCGTTCAAAAAGGATACAATGAAGTCGCCATCCAACTTCAAAAAGCTAAACTTGAATACGAAAGTGCGCGCAAGAAAGCCGAAAAAGATGCCGTAAAATTCGCCTTCCAAGTCGCTGAGAAAATCATAGGAAAGGAACTACTCAAAGATCCAAGTCTGGTCGTATCAATTGTCGCTAAAGTACTCGCCCAAACTGCTGACCAAAAAAACATCGTCGTTCTTGTACACAGCGACGATTTATCGATTCTAAAAGAAAATAGAAACCGACTTCTCTCATCGCAATCTCTATCTTTTGAACCGAGTGAACGCGTGGCCAGAGGCGAATGCATTATCGAAACAAGCGACGGCATTATTGACGGCAGACTTTCCGTCCAACTCGCCGCCCTTGAACTCTCTTTGACCGAAGGTGACCATTGAGCGATTCCCTATTTGGTAAACTCAGTGACAAATTAAACGCCACACCTTCGGTAAAAATCCGAGGCCGTGTTAAAGAAGTCACCGGTACCGTCGTCAAAGCAATCGCCCCCGACGCTCGCGTCGGCGATGTTGTACAAATTCAAAAGAGTGACGGAACCATTCGTTTGGCTGAAGTTGTCGGTTTTGTCGATCAACTGGCCGTGCTCATGCCGCTCGGTTCAGTCGAGGGCATCGGACCCCAAGCCGAAATCACATCCACCGGCGAACCCTTTTCAATGATAGTTGGAGAAGCCCTTTTGGGGCGCGTTCTTGATGGATTGGGTCGACCAATGGACGGCCAAGGTCCGATAGAAGGAGAAGAGTGGGCGATCATGAGAAGCGCCCCCCATCCTCTTTCAAGAGCGCCCATCTCAGAATCCCTCACCATGGGCGTGCGAGCAATCGACGGACTCCTTACCGTCGGACGAGGACAACGCGTAGGTTTATTTGCAGGCTCGGGTGTCGGTAAATCTACCCTCCTTGGACAACTTGCCCAGGGGACCGATTCAGAGATCAACGTCATTTGTCTCGTCGGCGAGCGCGGGCGAGAAGTACGCGATTTTATCGAACACACACTCACGCCAGAAACACGAAAGCGCACGGTTCTTATCGCCGCAACCTCCGACCAACCAAGTCTCGTTCGATTAAAATCGGCTTTTGTTGCCACCGCCGTTGCGGAATGGTTTCGAGACCAAGGCAAAGACGTTTTACTGATGATGGACTCGGTAACCCGTTTTGCCAGAGCGCAAAGAGAAGTTGGTTTGGCCGCCGGCGAACCTCCCGCGCGTCGGGGCTATCCGCCTAGTGTATTTGCGCTCCTTCCCCAACTTCTTGAACGAGCGGGGAAATCTGAACACGGATCGATCACCGCCATTTACACGATTCTTGTTGCCGGCGGCGATATGGATGAACCTATTGCCGACGAGGTTCGTGGTATTTTGGACGGGCATATTATCCTCGACCGAAAACTCGCAGCACGCAATCATTGGCCAGCGATCGACGTGCTCGGATCACTTTCACGTGTCATGAACCGTGTCGTCAGCAAAGACCACAATCAAGCAGCTGGACGCTTTCGAGAACTCTTGGCCGCCTACGAATCCAAGCGCGATCTGATTGTCCTGGGCGCCTACGAATACGGCTCCGATGAAACCACAGATCTCGCCATCGACCTCATCGAGGAGATGGAGACTTTTCTTAAACAGGGAAGCGAAGAGTTCGAAGCCTTCGATATGATACTCGACCGTCTGCAAGAGATTGGTTCGTGAAAGAGCGCATTGGACAACTTGGAACGCTCGTCCAATTGCGGGAGAAAGAGCGCGATGAAAAACGCGTCGCCTTCGCCCGTGTAAGCAAGGAGCTCGCATCTCTAGAAGCCTTTCTCGTCACGGTTCAGGAGTCCATTTCTTCCGCCGAAAAAGACATCCGTGACGTGAGAGCGAAATCAACATCTCAAATCTCTGCCCGCCAACAATATAATATTTTTAGGCGAGCCAAGGAAGCTGAAATGGAAGACCTAGAAGTGCAAAAAGAAAATGTTCAACAGGCGATCGCCAACGCAAGATCGCTTCTTGACGAAAAACGACAAGAGCTTATCGATAGCGAAGCGTCACTCAAAGCTGTCGAAAAAATTCTTGAAAAAGAACAAAGAGAAATAAAAATACAACGCGAAAAAAAGGCAGAAGACGAGGCCGATGAAATCGCACAATCAAGATGGGGTAAACAATGAAAGCAAAAATATCAGAACGAACGGGAGCCGATTGGAGCGCCCAAGAACGCGCGGACGCGAAAGTAGAAGCGCGCGCCTTTGTTCTCAACACACGTGTGAAGCAAAGCGATCCAGAAGTTGCCCCCATGCTTTCTTCTTTATTCGACGATAAACTCGCCTTCCTGGAAGAGGATCAAGGTATTCCCTCCCTCAATGCGAATGAAATCACGGCCGGATTAAAAAGTGCCTTTAAAAGCCTTCAAAGTAACCAAGATTTTGAGGGCGCCGACAAACAACGTGTGAACGCACTCGTTGATGAACTTGCGCTTTTTCTTCGAGAAAAAAACCAACTCATCCAACGAAAAGCACTACGATCCTAGCTGGTATTCGGCGAGTACTTCTTGGACACTTCGATTATTTTCTAAATCAACAGCCTCCACAAGGGGTTGGGGTTAAAAAGAAGAAATACTTGACCGCTCGCGTCTCGTTGAGGACGATGCGAAAAATCGAATTCCATAAACAAGAGACATCATGAAGTTATTAAAAGCCTTATCAGAAATTTCCGGAGCACCGGGTAGAGAAGAACACGTTCGCGCACTGATTGAAGAAGAAATCAAAGCATGCTGCGACGAAATGCATACCGATACGATGGGGAATTTGATTTGCTTTAAAAAAGGCAGCAACAGTGACGCGAAAAAAGTCATGCTCGCCTGTCATATGGACGAGATTGGTTTTTATGTCCGTTTTATCGATGACGATGGTTTTCTCCGCGTTCAACAATTGGGCGGATTTGATACTAGAAATCTTTTCGCCCGTCGTGTTCGCATTGAAGCAGGCGACGGAACATTTTATCTCGGGAATATGAATCCAGCCGGGAAACCAATTCATGTCGCCGGTCCAGAGGAGCGTAAAAAAATCCCTATGATAAGCGATTTTGCGATCGATGTCGGCATGAATGGAGAGGAGGCCAAGAAAACCTTTCGACCTGGCGACCCGATTACCCTCGTTCAAGACTTCGTTGAAATGGGTGACCTTGCCACAGGAAAATGCATGGATAACCGCGTTGCATGTTGGCTCGGCGTACGTGTTCTTGAACGTGTAAAAGCGCCCAAGGATGATCTTTACGTGGTCTTCACCGTCCAAGAAGAAATAGGAATTCGCGGTGCAACGACGGCTGCATTTGAAATCGGCCCCGATATCGGCATCGGGCTCGACGTGACCCTTGCCTTAGATCTGCCTGGCGGATCTGGCGGAGATCATAT
The DNA here is from genome assembly GCA_026988815.1 of Myxococcales bacterium. Lineage (GTDB taxonomy): Bacteria > Myxococcota_A > Bradymonadia > Bradymonadales > Bradymonadaceae > CALJNB01. The sequence continues at coordinate 3,781 of JALSKP010000126.1, forward strand.
TACGAAATTAGGCGAGGGCGCGGCGATTAAAATTATGGATTCATCGATGGTGTCCGATAAGGGACTTGTGGATGCTTTTGTTGAAATTGCCGAAAAACATGAAATCCCTTTTCAGTTCGAAATCCTACCTTTCGGTGGAACCGATGGCGCGGCAATGCAGCGTGTTAGAAGTGGTGCAAAATCCATTACACTCAGCGTGCCATGTCGAAATGTTCACACCGTCACGGAGACCATTCACAAGGGCGATTTAGAGGCGACAATCGCACTATTAGAAAAATTTCTATCATGAAGGATAAGGCACTTTTGCACGGCGCAAGCAAACGTATTGGTGGGCTCACGCAATCCTATATTCGTAAAATGACTTACGAATGTAATCGCTT
>JALSKP010000127.1 GCA_026988815.1 Myxococcales bacterium
CATTCTACAATAAAACGCAATCCAATATTCTAGCCGATCGATATTTAGAGACCCTGCTTGCCGATTGGAAAGGCACGCTGCTCCTTTTGGTACAAGCACCGATTCTGGCGTTTCTGGCCGTCATGGTTTGGGGAAATATTGGGAAAGCGACGGAAAGCATGTTTTTCGTCATGGTTCTCAGCGCTTTATGGTTGGGATGCATTAACGCATCTAGAGAGATCGTTAAAGAGAGGCCACTTTTTCTCCGCGAAAAAATGGCAAATCTCAATGTAGCTTCCTATATCTATAGTAAAGTTTATGTATTGAGTCTTCTGTCGGCCGTACAAATTTTTCTATACACGATGATCGTCTGGAAATTTGTAAATATTCACGTCGCTGTGGGTTGGCTGGGCATCGTCCTATTGTTCACCGCCATGTGTGGAACATGTTTGGGCTTGCTCATTTCTTCATTGGTCAATAGGGCCGACTATGCCGTGGCTCTCGTGCCGCTTGTCATTATTCCGCAGTTGGTCTTTTCAGAATTTGCGATACCCGAAGATCAATTCAAAGGTGTGAGCAAAATAATATTTAAGCTCATGCCAACCCGTTGGGGTTTTGAAAGTTTGATTCGTTTTGGATCAACGGAAGTAAAATATTTCGAGGGTTTGGCGCATCTACTTCCCTTGGTGACCTTTGCCATCATTTTTCTTGCCATCGCCTACCCGATATTGCGACGCCAAAAGTACTAACTTTCTACGTGTTTTAACCAAATTTCGGCGGAGATGGTTGGCCAACTCAACATGGTTTGGGTTGCATGCTTGGCGTGTAAATGGGTTTGCATCTCGTCTAATTGTCCTCCGAAAAAGGTACGAAATTTACTGGCCCTAATGAGGTTTTTGGCATCGAGAAGGGACGCCTCAAAAAGCGCTAGAATCTCTTTTTGAAAACGCAAAAGTTGTGCTTCCACCGGTTTCCCAAAATGTTTAGATTTGCCCGCATTGCGAATACTTTCAGGCAGATATCCTTTCATCGCGCAGCGTAAAAATCCTTTATGGCGTTCGCCCAAAAAAAGCATTTCAGGGGGAATTGCGACCATAAGATTCCATACTTGAGAGGACATCCAAGGACTTAAAATGGAGCGACCGATGACTCGGCTATGAGAATCAAGCAGGCGGGTCACCTGCTCCCAAGACCATGATAAAATGCGGTCCCGACGGGCCTCTCCCCAATGTTGGCTGAAAGGTTGGGCGGCTTTGAGCGGGTAATCTAACCATGGGAAATCCCTTCTAAAATTAGATTTTAGTTTGATTTTTTGAGGCAAGAGGGCACGCATTGGGGTGGTGAACATCTGTTTAGCAACCACACTAGGATAGGTGGATGCCACGCAGCGGAGCGCTTTAAAATCACCTTTTTTTAGGAGTCGACGCGCCACAACCTGCGTTGATACATCGAGCGCATTATCGCCTCCAATTCCTGTAATGATCGGCCCAGTTCCACTTTTTGCCATCGTGTGAAAAAACGCCTGCTCTCCCCAAACAGGGGGATGAAAAATGGGGCCATAGCCCGCATAATTTTCCTCGTTAAAAGGATGTTTGGATTGATCTCGCCAGAGTAAATTTGGGTCCACATTAAAGTAGGTTGTATTGAGGTTAAAGGCGTCCGATAAAAGCGCGACTTCTTTTCGTTCGTCTGCCGATGGAAAGTTCGCGGAGAACATCGTGAAGCTCTTTGGTTTTTTCATTCCCACAAGAATTGCGCTTGAATCCAAACCGCCACTTAGGGCTAGAAGATCTGAATCGGGAGTGGCTACCTTCAAGGCGTGCCGAAGAGAATCAGCGCAGACATCGATCGAATGTTGGGTGTATGTGGCATCGGGACAAAAGGTACGATACGATGTTGTTTTGGCGTGTCGGCCCTTGGAAAAAGATACGATGTGGCCAGGCAGAATACGATGAATGCCGACAAAATATCCCTCTTCGAGCCGATCGGGACGATGGGCAATGAAACCCGATAAACGCTCATAGTTGACGCGTTTGTAAATATTTTTTGGGATCTTGGGACCGTTCCAGATGATCCAAGCGTTACCTGTTCTCGTGTATCGAATAGGAATAAAACCAAAGGGATCACGCGCCACGAAAATCGTGTTGTCCGCCTTTCGGTGCGCAAGATAAGCGCAATCTTTGCCTATTTTTTCAGGAGCAAGAAAGGGGGCTTTGTCAAAATGATTGAGCATTGAACCTTCTTTGGATGCACTATGTCCGATTTGAATCACCTTCCAGTCGCTATTTTCCTGGATGAAATAGGGTTGATGGCCCTTTTGAATATCTATTTGAATAGGAGAGTTGGTCTGAATTTTAATGAGAAAATTTCCCACTTTAGTCCTTGATAAATTTACAGAAAGTGCGCATAAAAGGGCGATAGTTTTTATCAAATGGAGGATGTTGTGAAAATAACAAAAAATATGATTTTTCTGCTTTCAACACTGGGTATATTCGGATGTTCCGATTCGGACCTTGAAGTGTCTCAAACCAATGCAATTGAAAAAGTAGTTGAGAAGGTATCGCAGCCCCAAAAGAATGGGGAGTTTACAAATTTTAAGAATCTTAGCGAAAAGGGATTATCTCAAGGCTTTGATATTAAGCCGGAAGGCTTATCGGCCACCCTTCTTCGACTCGGAAATGTTCTTTTGGACACCCAAGGTTCACTCTCTATTTTCCCCACCCCCTCCTACCAGAATGGCGAACTGTCCTCGGCAAGGTGGCGTTACCAAACCCGTTTTGAAGGTATGGGAAGAAATACGCTTTCTAAAACAGACTTAATGGGAACCACGCTTTCTGGACAAGGCATTGTAATGACCTACCAAAATGTGAAGGTCGAGTACGAGCACCGAGCATCGGGCCTTGAGCAACTCATCACCATTGAGAGCAAACCCGAAGGTCAAGGAAAAGTAAGAGTTGCGTTTTCTGCACCAGATGCCTTTGATTACCTTTTATCAGAAAAGAAAAACACCCTTCATGTCTTTCACAATGAGAAAAATATTTTTGACTGGTCCAACCTTTTGACGCTCGATGCGTCAGGCAAAACGCTCACCTCAACAATGATCCTAGAAGATGGTAAAATCATTTACGAAATCAATGATCAAAATGCCGTCTATCCGATCGTTATAGATCCCTTGGCCAACACACCCAATACGACACTCACAGGTACCAGCGCCGGAAATTTTGGTATTGCCATTCATAGTGCTGGTGACGTGAATAACGATGGTTTTGACGATCTTATTGTTGGAGAATCAGAATTTTCAAACGGTAATAATCAAGAAGGGCGAGCACTGATTTTTCCAGGCTCGGCCATAGGTATTGGTGCGACCGCGTTATGGACCGTGGAAGGTGGTGCCGATTTTGCGAAAATGGGATCGGCCGTTCTTGGTATAGGAGATATCAATCATGATGGTTTTGACGATGTCGCCGTCGGTGCGGAACTCGCTGGCGGATTTCAAGGACGCGCTTTTGTCTATTTGGGCGCAATTGCTCCTTCTGGGACACCGATTTTTACGGCCATCGCGCCTAATCCTACTATCGAAGCCTTCGGCTCAAACTTAGCCGCTGGCGATTTCAACTGCGATGGAAGAACAGACTTGGCTGTTTCGGCCCATTTATACGATGACGGCGGTCCAGGCAATGACTGGGGACGCGTTCTCGTTTACGGAGGCGATAATAGCGCTCAATTATTTAACAATACCCCCTTGGAAATAAGCTCCCCAGCTCCACAAACCTTCTTCGGCCGTTCGCTTGGAAGCGGAAACTTTAATGGCGATTCGGTCGGTGGAAATGCCTGCGACGATCTCGTTATTGGCCAACCACGATACACCCTTGGTGGGGCGGCACGGCGCGGGCGCGTCTCCATTTATTTTGGAGATAACATCAATCCTCCGGTTGTAGGTTGGTCCGCTGAAGGGAGCAATAAAGACAGCCGTTTTGGATTTAGTGTCGGTAGTGGCGATGTGAACAACGATGGACTCGATGATTTGGTCGTCGGCGCTTACCACGCCGAGGCCGGACAAACTGGTAATGCGAGTTTGTACGTAGGAAATTCAGATGCGGCAATGATGTCGACCACCCCAGCCTGGCGAGTGTCGGGACAAATAGACGCAAAATTCGGTCGTGATGTTGAC
>JALSKP010000128.1 GCA_026988815.1 Myxococcales bacterium
AATAACACGTTCCATAGCCAATTCGGAGGCGAGTACTTTGTGGATGTAGGGAAATCTCGAAAGAGAGGCCATGGCAGAAATGTCGCCGTAGAGATTTGGAAAACTCTCAAGCATAGAAAGCCAGGTCGGCATATCTTCTTTCAAATGCGCGACGCCAGAACTTGCGCAATGGGCTGCGATGACGACCACGCCGTTTTCAAGCGCCAGTTTTAAACGTTCTGGTTTTCCGTAGATCTGGTTGTAAGAGGGGATCGTATGCTCAAAAGAGGTATGGGTGAGAAGAGGCAGTTTGAGGTCGGCCATCTTCTGCCAAAACAATTTATAAGCTAAATTTGCTGGATCAAAATTCATGCTATTGGGCAAGGTTTTGATCGCCGTTGCACCTAGATCTGAAACACGATCTAACTCGTCTAAGGCATCTTCGCGCTGGGGATTAATGGAGGCGATCGGCAAAAGAGAGTCCGATAAACTGGCCACTTTGAATGCATAATCGTTGGGTACATAGAGATGGGTTTTCTTTTTATCGAGTTTGCCCTTTGCGTCATAAACACCATCAAAGGCCAATAAGCCGAGCGCATCCACGGTGCTCTCATCGGACCATTTAATGAGGACTTTTTGAAAATCTAAATCGAGCTGGGCTCCATCATTTCCTTTGATTCCGATCATGCGTTTAAGAATTCTAAACACCACGCCGGAGCGCATTTTCGGACTTAAAAAACCACCAGAGTCTGGACCAAGGGCAACCAGATGAACGTGAGCGTCGAGGATCATAGAGACTCTTTTTTGGGAGATAAATTTAGGTTTTCGATAGGTTTGAGAAAGGTTTCAATCAATGCATTTGAGATATTCCAAACCTTGGATTCACCTTCAAGAAGAGTCTCAATACAAACCACTCGCCTTTGGATTTCGTCCAAGGCAAAGTCTAGTGCACCGCAGGATAAGAAAAGTCGGCTAACGTTTTCGATGTCCTCATCGCCTACATTTTCACGTTTAGCATTGAGCACGCTTTCAACAAAACGCGCGTCTTTCTCGTCTGCATTTAAGAGCGTATAGGTTGCCAAAACAGAACGTTTTCCTTCGGCGATATCAGATCCTTTTCGCTCCCTTCCTTTGTTTGCGTAGATATCCAAAACATCATCTTGGATTTGAAAAATCACGCCTAGGTGCCGACTGGCTTGGCTCATTTTTTTGACAAGCTCAGGTTCGGCGTCGCATAAAATAGCGGCCCCACAAAATGGAATCGCAAAAAGTCCGCTCGTTTTTCCTTCTACCATTGTGAAATAATTTTCCATTGATGGTGGATTTTCAATCAAAAGAAATTCACGTTCTTGACCGTCAATAACTTGGATCGTTCCCTGAACAAACATCGAAAGAAGTTCAACGATTTTTGCCGGTGGAACCTCCATTTTATTGAGCGCACCGATAGCGTAATAAAGTAAAGCGTCGCCGACATTTATCGATTGAGGAATGCCGTACTTTACCCAAATCGTTTCCTCGCCGCGTCGGGTTGTGTCGCCGTCCTGCAAATCGTCGTGCACCAAGGTTGCATTATGCAGGAGCTCACAGGCGCAAGAAAAGGGTAACATCCACTGGGGATCTTTGGCGTAGCTTTCCGCCACCGCGATGGGGAGAATCGCACGCAAGCGTTTTCCACCTGTTGATAAATGGTAATTTGACATCAGCGTTAATGTCGACCCCGCCGGCGAAAATTCATCAATCATCGCTTGCATGGACGCCTCGATTTCGGGAAGCCACTTTTCGCGAATCCTATTCCAATCAAACAACACGTATCTCATCAAAGGAGTGGAAAAACATAGAACGGTGGCCACCCTACTTCTTGCCCATCCTTTCGTCGAGTTCTTCCAAGGTCTTCGGGCAGTCTTTCTTGCGCAATCCACTCGTGGGTGATGTAACACCAATAGCCAATAGAAATGTAGGGTGCGACCCTCTGTGGTCGCCCTCGGGTGATGTAACACCAAAGGCCACAATCCTTTCGAGAAGCAATAAGAAGTGCGAGATAGAAGGCAAAAAAAAGCCCTTCGAATCTAAAAGAAAAAATCCTCTAAATTGTAAAAGGGAATACTAAATTCTAGGAAAAGCGAATGCTTTTACTTGTCTCTGTTTCGTTTTTTTCGACGTTTTGCGCCTACTCCGAAGAAGGCTAGGAGGAGTAACCAACTTGCATCGCTTGGGTACTTCGTAGTCGATGAACATAGACATCCTGACCCGTGGATTTCAGTGGTGAGATCGTTGTCGGAGGTGTCTTTTTCCGGAGAAGCATCGCTTGTGTCATTCCCTAGATCGCTGCTTGTATCGCTTGAAAGATCGGAACCGATATCGCCCATATCACCGGCATCTCCCATATCTGAACCTGGCTCCATAACGGTAGGACACGCCACACCGTTGATAAGCCATTCTTGCGGGTCGCTATCAAAGGCGCCATTGGAAACAACAACGCGGAATCTAAACATGGTGTCTGTTTCCATTAAAGCAGGAAGCGAGAAACGTAGTTCTGCAGACATCGTATCGATATTGGTGATAACATCGGGACCGCCAATTTGCGTCCAAAGGTAGGTGAGCGCAAGCCCGTTGGGATCGGTCGAGTTTGAGGCATCGAGTACGATTTCTTCACTACAATTTCCTTGTTGTGGTCCATCAATAATCGCCGCTGGTTTTTCGGTGACACAGATTCCAGGTGTTACACCGTCGGAACTACAGACCGCACCCGTTTCACATTCGGCCAAGGTTAGACACTCTGTGAAGCAGGTACTTTGAAGGGGATCGCAAACGTAGGCGCCGCAATCGAGGACGGGTTGTGGAATACAACCGCCGTTTCCGTCACAGTTCGATTCTTGCGTTCCGCTTTGATCTGCGTTGCAAACCGTCGGCGCGCAAGTTGTACCGAGCGGTACGTCGGAGTAGTCCGTTGGAAGTAAACCTGAATTACAGACGCGGCAAACATTTCCAGGATCAAGGGCTCCGTCCATTACGCAGGCATTGAGGCCCGAGATGAGACATGCGCCGGCCATAATTTCGGATTTGCAGATTCCTTCTTGGCAGCTCTCATTCGTGCAAGCAATACCGTCGTCAGTACACGCGCTTCCGTTCATCGTATTGATATTAATGCATGCGCCGGTGTTTGGATCGCATGCGTCATTTGTGCATTCGTTGCCGTCGTTGCAATCTACGGGTGTGCCCGCTGTACATATTCCTGATTGGCAGGATTCGGTCATCGTACATAAATCGCCGTCGTCGCACGCTGTTCCGTCGGTGACCATTATTGCCGAACAGCTTCCATCGTTTGGATCGCAAACACCAGCCATACATGCGCTGTCAAATGCTGAACAATCCACGGGATTGGTTGCGGTACAGATACCGCCAATACCGCACGTACCCGCGTTGCAAAGATCACCCGAATTACAGGCTGCGCCGTTGGGCTTTAAGGCGTCGACGATGCATTGATCCGTCGCCTCATTACACGCTGTCGCGTCTACACAAGGTCCTGCAACACCTGAGCAATCTCTAGGTCCGCCATCACATTGTCCGATAGCATCGCAAATATCGCCGGTCGTACAAAACAATCCATCATCACATGTCGCGCCAGCCGAAGCTGCCGTAAAGGAGGTTTTGCTCGTGCCCGGTGCGCATTGCATACACGGAGAATTAGGTTCAGATCCGCCTTCGCTATAACAGGTTGCGCCAATGAAGCAGCTATTATTATCGATTGGGTGATCGCAAATTCCGTTTAAACAAACGTCGTTTGTGCACGTTTCTCCATCATCAAGACACGTGTCGCCGTCGTTGGGAGCCGTTAAAAAGAGGCAGCCCATAACTGAATCACAGGTCTCGTCTGTACAAGGATTATTGTCGTTACATGTTTCAACAGTTCCCGTGCAGCTTCCTGCTTGGCAGCTGTCAGCAATTGTACACGCATCGGAATCGTCACACGAAGAACCGTTTGGTAAAGCAGTATACGATGTAGCGCTTACTAAAGGGTTGCACGCCTCACAAGGATTGCTCGGATTGACGTCCCCATTGGCAAAAATTTGTCCACCGATCGTACAGGTTCCTCGACCGTGGTAGACGTAGGCATGTCCGAGAGGATTTGGTAAACCGTCGGTACCAAAAGCACCCACAAATAT
>JALSKP010000129.1 GCA_026988815.1 Myxococcales bacterium
CCGTAGTAAATCTCGTCACCATCTCGGTCTGTAGTGTGGGTCCATCCACAAATACGATTCGCATCTCTGGCGACACGGTTTCTTTGTCCGGTAATGAGATTAACGGTGTGGTCGTTTTCATCAGCCGTCGTGGTAATTGGCTCTAATACGGATATAAGGTCATTGTGAAAAGGATTGCCGACAGCGGCCTGGGCGAGCTGCTCACAGGTTAAGCGGGAACGCTCGTGGACGGTGTCCGGAGACATATTGACGCTCTGAAAATAATTTAGAGTAGGTCGAAACCCAGGAAGGGTTGCGGCGGTATTATCAATTTCCAAATATTGGCAAGCCTGTTGACTATCTTGAGCACGCGTATCCCAATTACATTGCGTCGTCGGACTGATGACAACGCCAGCAGATTCTTCTGCAACAATGCATTCCGTTCCCAGGCAATTCAACCCTTCTTTTGGCGTTGCAAAATTTGCTTCAAGTGGATACCTACTAAGAATCTCCCCTGGTAAAACGCCTTCAGTCGTATCTCCAGCATTTGAATCCGTGCTAGTTGGACCCGCAGATACGTACTCAAGTTGGAACAAAGGAAGCGATAAGCTCCGCGAATAAATCGTTCCAGATGTTCCCGTAAAATTTCCGCCGTAACGCTGAGCAAGGACACGATCAAAAGTCCCGTCAGGATCGACCTCGTATTCAGAAAACACCTCAATATTACTGTTTCGTTCTATAGCGACGATATTATCGGCAATGGCGCTTATATAATTGTCTTTTTGGTCGTCCCCTTGGAGACATGCGTTTCCGGGGCGTTCTCCAGGCTCAGAACCATTACAACCCGTTTGCACAATTGCATGACAACCCATGATAATTCCGAAATATTGGGTCCACGCATCGCGCACGCTATTCGCGTGAGTTTGCCATGTTGGAATATTTCCGCCTGAATTTTCAGGCCATTGGTAGTGATAATCGAAATCACGAGTATCCCCCGCGTTTTCTCGATTACTCCAAAAAGTATCATCAATGCCGCGATTATTTTCTGCGTTCGGAACGTACTTTCGATCAACGTGAATAAGGAAACTTTCATTGAGCGTGGAAGGGAAATCTACAGAAGGCCGAGCGTAGGAATAATCCACACGTGCCCCAGTCGGACCTTCAACGGATTTCAACAGACCAAATTCGCTTGTTTTTACATTATCGAGTTCGTCAAAATGATTTGCGTACGAAAATTTAAGCGACCGTCCAAGGTTGTCTAGAACCTTGGTTGGGCGGAACCGAAGGTCGCCAGTGGGTACCTTTGGATAATAGCCAGTGAGGAGAATTTTCTTTAAATAAGCACGAGCTTCCATCACACGTGATTTGTAATTGCCACCATAACCATCATTGTTCCCGGACCCAAGCGTGGCAAGGTTTATGTTTTCGTATTCCAGAGGTGCAATCGTCGGCCAATATTCGGCAGGTACCCTAATATCCTGGGCGCCGCCGGTCCATCCTGCGTGTGTCAAACCCGCTTGAACACGATCTCCAAAGGTCGTTGCCAATACATTACACAAACGTAAATCTAGATTTTCTTTATCAAAAAAGAAGGCGTCATCGGTCGTGCAGTATCGACGATACAGAAGAAACAATGGCGTTGCTTCGTATTCAACATGCTTCCAATTTCCGAAGCGGTCACTTTTATGAACCAAATATCCATATTCATCAAATCGCATCTCCATGCCATCTGGTGATGCCATGGTATAACCCCCACTTAAAATGGGCTTAATATGTTCGTAACGTCCCGCCTGAGGTTTGTAGAGTTCATCTCCTGGATCCCAAACAAATAGCGACTGCCCGCCACGACTATCGTGAAACATAAGACAGGTTGCAAAAGGTGCCCATTGGCGACAATAGGTAGCAGTCCAAGATGGTGCATTTCCTTTCTTGAGCGGTACCAGACGAACTTCCCAGTTATGCTTCCAGTTCGATCCCAATATCCCTCGGCTGGACGATTGAGAATCGTAGGAACGCGAGAACGAAAGCGGGGTTGTTGTGCCTTGAAATGACAGGTCGCTAACATCAATCAAAAGAGCTCCCGAACCTAAACCCACGGGATCGGCAGCGGTCTCGGGATCCTCATCCGCAGTAAGTGTCGTTGCTGGAACTCCCACATCTATTTTTATTTCTTCCCCGTCTTCCACAATAATTATGCCGTTATTGCAGTTTGAACCCGCCTGACAAGGTCCTTGAAGATTTGGGGTATTTCCGTTCGCTCCTTTCCGCTTCGGATCTTTTGGGTTTGGTTTTGGAGGGTCGAGCGGAGCGGGGTTGGGGGGATTGGGGTTCGGATCATCCTTCGGATCAGGCGTATTGTAAGAAAGGACTCCACTTCCGATATACTCTCGGACCGACATTCCTGGATGTGAAACCCCTTCGGTATATAAGGGTGCATCTGGAACGAGGTCGCAGTCAGGGCTTGCTGCACATTGTGCCACCGTCCATGTTAACTGGTCTTGATGTGTACAGTCCTCTTCACCATCAGGCCCAATAGGACAATCTATCAAACCGGGGTCGACTAACAACTTCTCAGTAAACTGGTGACAAACGCCATCCTCATTGCAGGATGTACAAAGTTTCTGAGTTCCGGCAGCCATACAGCCACAATTATCGCCGCAACACTCAAAACCAGGAAGCGCACTTCCGCCACCGGTACCAAGATCGCCCGTTCCACAACCGATTGTATCTAGAAAGACCTGTCTCGCATCGCCAGCAAGTGGATCGCAGATTCCTGAACCATCTGCAGGTGTCGTGTATTTACAAATTTCTGAGATACCTTCGCCCTCACCACCACAAACCTCATAAGCTTCACCGCCAATTGAACTGCAAGGGTTATCGTTAAAATCATTATCAATAAAGCTTGCGCCACAACGGCCCGATGGCACTGTTGCTACCGTGCAAATAGGATCAACATCGTGGTCACTCTGACCGCCAGCGCCGCAAGCGAGCGGAGGATAAGCAGTCAAGTCAAGATCACCGGTTGACACTTCAATACCCGTACAATCGGTAACCTTGCATAGTTCACATGCAACCCTTTTCACTGGACTTGTAAAACCGCCACCAAACGCCTGAATGCCGACAGCGTAACGTCCACCACCGGTTTGGTAAGCGGGCCCGCAAGCTCCTTGAACAGGTAAGTATTCTCCACCATATCCTGGCATCCCTGCAAGATCTGTTATTAATCCATCTAAGGGGCAGGTCATCGCACCTCCACATTCTGGATCCCCTCCACTTGGACCGCCACATTCGATCGTGCCTCCAGTAGGGTTTCCACAGCAGTCGGAGGAGAAAATGCTGCTATAGGCCTGGTTACTACTGAGTGTCGTATGACCAGAGGTTTTTAGTTTTATTGGACTGTCTAATTCGGCGATAATTGGTATTCCCCACCAGTATAACTGCTCGGAAGAGCAGTAATTTTCATCGTCGCAACAAAATATTCCGTGAACTCTAACGAGGATGGTGCGCTAGAAACAGCGTTTACGGCGACGATGATTCTCAGATCTTGGCCAATTACCGAAGGTTTTTGGGAATTTTCATCTGCTAGCACAGCCTCAATTCCAATGGCAACTGGTGCATTCATCTTCACCACCATATCCAAAGCAAGTTGCTGATTCGCAGCGCTTACGGCTTCAAGCTCCGTATCTGGATGATTGACCAAAATATCAAATCGAAACTTCGACATCACGAGCGTGTCGTTAGATATAATAAGTTCCTCAGGCGCCAACGTGATGGATTCGAGGGGATCGATAGTCAGAATATCGTCTTCACAAAAACTCTGAGCGAACACATCTGCGTTAAACGAAAGCATAAGTAAAAAGGAAAAAAATAAGGTATTTGCTTTCATTGTGGCCCCCTTTTATTGGGTTGTAATTACACGTTTTTGTGCACCCATGGTTAATGAAACCAAATACAAATGTCAAACCGCAATCAAAATCTCTTGCAGAACATTCAATATTTTGGGAGACTCGAAACACCGCACTCCAAAATTATTGGTTGGGGCGAGAAAGGAATCTCAATGTTTCGATTTTTTGTATTTTTAGTTTTTGTTAATGTTCTAGCTTGTGTTGAAGCACCACCGAATCCGAAGGTACAAACACGGCATCAATATCTTCTACCA
>JALSKP010000130.1 GCA_026988815.1 Myxococcales bacterium
AGATTCTTGGAGCCAAAAAAATAATGAAGGCGCTATCGCGCTTGAAAAAACCTTTTTGGAAAGGAAAAAAGAGAGCCAAAGTCCTTATGTACATCGTGTCCGATTTTCAGTGTCCTTTTTGTAAACGGGCCTCCAAGATCTTGGATACAATTTATGACGAGTATAAAGATCGCGTGAAATTTATTTTTGTGAACAATTATCTTCCTTTTCATCGCCGTGCTGAGATTGCACATTTGGCCGCTATCGCGGCAGGAAGACAAGGAAAGTTTTGGCAGATGCACGACAAAATTTTTAGCCGTGAAGGTAAAATTACCCAAGACATGTTGGACGCTTTTGCCAAAGAACTCGGTTTAAAAATGAAGCGTTTCGAACGAGACCGTAAATCAAAGAGAACGAAGAAACAGCTTGCAAAAGAGATGGCCGTGGCAAAGGAAATTGGCGTACGAGGTACTCCATCTTTTATGATTAACGGTAAAAAAATAGTTGGCGCTCAGCCTGCCGAAAAATTTCGCGTGGCCCTTGATAGGGCTCTCGAGTAGTGCGCTCCCGTCCTTTTTTTTACGAAGGAAAAATTTTCTACTTCTTAAAAGTGTAGACCACACCGCCGATTTTGATGACGATGTTTGGCCCCAAGCGAGACGTTACTTTTTTCAACAAGGGATACTTTTTAAGCAGTCTGAAAAAGGCTTTAGTATAGGTTTTTACTTTTACGCTCTTGCCGGATTTGATGTCCGCTTGGCGCCAGAACCCTTTTTCGTAATAGAAGGTTCGCGAGGCAATATAGCGCCGTTTTAGCATACGCTCATTTTTCAATGTCTGAGATTCTTTGAAAGCCAAAGTTTTCTTCGATGCCGCGACCGCCTCTTCTCCAGAGTCTGCGTTAAATCCATCAAAAGTTTCTGCTTCGTCGTACTGGCGAGCAGGTGCGCGATCGCGTGCCCCACGCAGTTTATTGATTTCCCCTTTTTTTCCACTTCCCCTTGGTTCGCGTTTATCTTCAAGGGCGCGTTCCGAAACTGAGCGATTGGAGGTGAACTCAGAATCATCCACAGCAAGATAAGAAGTATAGGGGGTTACTAATCCGAACTTTTTCCCTAAGCGAATCACTTCCTCTTTGAGCTCTTTTGCCTCTCCGTTAACACGAATACTATCGAGTAAAAAACCGACTTTTCGCGTCGCCCAAAGTTTGGGGATGAACTCTAAAGGGGCTGAACTTGAGGCATCTAAGACGACTCTTTTTCCAGATCCCTTCGATCCAAAACTGAAGGTTTTTAGGGCTTTACCGATCCGCCCTCTTATACGAATCGGTGAGCTGAAGTTTTTTTTGTTACGGCCAAATAAGACAATTTGATCGCCACGGAAGAGATCTGGAATCGGCTTCGGATACATATCGTAGACTTTGGTACCGCCAAAATCCAACGTGATATCAGTCATGACCGGCGCCGAAATTCGGGTATAGAGCGCAGCAATCGCGTGTTGAATATCCTCATTCGGTTTTATGTAATCCGGGCGCCCACGGGTAGCCGACGCAATGGCGTCCAAAAGAATTGTATTTACGTTAAAGCCAATCCCGAAAGAAAAAATGCGAGCATTTGATTTCGCGTCCTTTCGCACCGCCGATAAAATCGTGCGAACATCTGTATTTCCAACAGTGGGTTGTCCATCGGTAATGAAGAGAATCTCGTGGGGCTGATACTTTTCCGTTTTCTGATTTAAGGCGATTTGCAAAGCCGAGGAAATCGCCGTCCCACCGGCCGCCCTTAGGCTCTTCACAAAGGCTAAGGCGGCCGCTTTATTCTTTGGCGTCGCCAGAACCGGGGCTGTATGCAAGGTCTCCACATCGGTAGAAAAACGAATAATATTAAAATGATCTTGAGGTCGTAATTTAGAGATACAATAGCTTAAGGTTTTTCTCGCCTGGACCATTTTCTGACCCGCCATTGACCCTGAAGTATCCATGACAAAAGATAAGGTTTGCCCGATTTCGGCATGCGCCGAGGACTCCACTTTTGGCGCAATGGCGACCATAAAATAGCCGTCCTCGCCGGCGTCGCCATCGGGATCGTGGGTCATCAAACTGATGCCGATGTCTTTCTTTGAAAAAGAAATGAAAAGTTCAAAATCGTGGTCCAATTTCTGTTGAAGGGATTCTGCACCAAAGACAACCTTGGTGTCTTTTTTTCTAGAAACACCAATCGTATGACTGGGAGAATAGATATTCTTGATGGGAATGGCCGAATGGATGGTCCCCGTGAGTGTAAAATCTTTCTCAGTCTTGGCGACGATATAGTCCGCACCAGCCGAGAGCGGATAGACGTAGCGATACATATCGCCCTGTTTTTCAAGAACCTGGCCAAACTGGATTTCAAGTTTTTGTGTGCCTCCGGCCGGTATAGGAAAGATGCTGGTTCGAAAGAGCTTAGCGTCCATGTATTCGACCAACCCAGGATCTTGCATACGGCGAACGATGGATTCATAGATTTTGCGCGCTTCATCTTTTTCCAAAATGGCGCCTTTGGTTTTCTTCCCATTCATCCACAGTGAAAAATTGCTTAGCGTTCCGCCTTCGGGAATGGGAAAAACGAATTGTGCCTCGATCGGCCGATTGGTGTGGTTTTTGAACACTTGCACCACCGTTGTCAGAGCTGCGGTATTGGTAATCTCGACAGTGGCGCGATGGGATTCTATATCGAAGGGGCGAATTTTATTTGATGTGGGAATGAGTAAGCCAATCGACCACGCTTGCAGGGGAAGGAGAAAGATCACCAAAGAGAGACAGAGAAGAAGGGGGTGTTTAATGCGCAACATTGGAAACCTTTAGCAACTGTTGAAGGAGTCCTAGACTCCTTGCTTTCCTTAACGTTTAAAAGGCTAAAAAGATCTACAAATTCTAGCGAATAAAAAAAGGCGTTTTATTGGGTTGGGTTATTTGACCTTATTGAGCAAACCCTTTATTCATGCTCGCGAAAGTATTGATGTAAACGTTTTAGCAAAAGGAAAAATATGTCTTCTTCAGTCGTTAATCTACCCGAAACCTTTCTTAACACCGGCCTACCGCTGGAAGCCGATCTTCCTTTTAAAGTTCGCGATCTCTCACCAGAAACCGTTGCTTTTGGTCGTAAGGAAATAGAACTCGCTGAGCACGAGATGCCTGGCTTGATGAGTCTTCGCGAAGAGTTCGGCGCCGAGCAGCCTCTCAAAGGTGCCCGCATTATGGGCTCGCTCCATATGACGATTCAGACCGCTGTCCTTATTGAAACACTGACTGCCTTAGGCGCAGAAGTACGTTGGGTTTCTTGTAATATCTTCTCTACCCAAGATCATGCAGCAGCAGCAGTCGCCGTTGGACCGACGGGAACACCTGAGAACCCAAAAGGCGTTCCGATTTTCGCATGGAAAGGCGAGACCCTTGAAGAGTATTGGTGGTGCACCTATCAGGCTCTTAACTGGCCTGGTGAAAAGAAAGCAAACTTGATTCTTGATGATGGTGGCGACGCTACCCTTCTTGTTCACAAAGGTTTGGAATTCAATCTTTCTGGTGAAACGCCAGATCCATCGACCACCAATAATGGCGAGTTCAAAATTATTCTTTCTTTGCTCCGCGATCTTCAAGCTGCAAATCCTGAGCTTTGGAAAACCATCACACCTCAAATTCTTGGTGTGAGTGAGGAAACAACCACTGGTGTTCACCGTTTGGTTAAAATGGCAGAAAACGGAGAGCTTCTCTTCCCGGCCATTAACGTGAACGATTCGGTCACAAAAAGTAAATTCGACAACGTCTATGGTTGTCGTCATTCGCTAGTGGATGCCATTATGCGTGCCACCGATGTTATGCTCGCCGGAAAGCGCGCGCTCGTTGCCGGATTTGGCGATGTGGGTAAAGGAAGCGTTGAGTCTCTTCGCGGACAACATGCAAAAGTTTCTGTTTCTGAAATCGATCCCATTTGTGCTCTTCAAGCGTCAATGCTGGGCATCGATGTTTTGACGATGGACCAAGCTGTTGATAAGGGATTTGAAATTTTCGTTACAGCAACTGGAAACTTCGACGTCATTACTGCAGATCACATGAAACGAATGAAGCATAACGCGATCGTTTGTAACATCGGACATTTCGATAATGAAATCGATATGGCTGGAATGGAAGCGATGAGAGAAACAGGCGAAGTCGAAAAAATCGAAGTTAAGCCGCAGGTTCACGAATGGAAATTCAAGGACCACAGCATCATCGTTTTAGCCGAAGGACGTCTAGTTAACTTGGGATGTGCGACCGGTCATCCTTCTTTAGTGATGTCAGCATCGTTCACCAACCAAGTTTTGGCGCAAATCGAATTGCACAAAAACGCAAGCAATTATGGGAAAAGCGTAACGACCTTGTCAAAAACCTTAGACGAAAAAGTTGCCCGTCTTCACCTCGATAAATTCGGTGTCAATTTGACTATATTGAGCGACGCTCAAGCCGAGTATATTGACGTTGATAAGAGCGGACCTTTCAAGCCAGAAACCTACCGTTACTAATTTTTAGTAAATTAAGTTACCACTAAGCAGCTACTCTAGCTGCTTTTTTATGCGCTTAAGCGCCCTCGCCCGGTGACTGATCGTTGCCTTTTTTTGTCGCGAAACTTCGGCGAGGGTGAGATTCCATTCTGGAATAAGAAAATGAGGATCGTAACCAAACCCATCGCCTCCTCTTGGTTCATCAACGATTTCTCCCTCACACTCACCGCGGCCATAGAAAAAGACAACGCCATTGTCTTCTTCCCCTTTAAGAAGCGCGCTGGGACTTAGATTCAGTTGTTCAAGTTCGTTGCCCGGTATGGCTAAAACAACTTCGGCGACGAAGCGGGCTTTTCTATTTTTTTCAGATCTTAGAAGCTTGACGAGTTTACTATTATTCTCTTCGTCGCTCGCGTTTTCGCCAGCAAAACGAGCAGAGAAAATACCTGGGCGATTGCCAAGAGCCTCAACCTCTAAACCCGAATCATCGGCGAGGGTGATGAAGCCAAATTCGACGACGGCTTCTCGAGCTTTCTTTTTTGCGTTTCCTCGGAAGGTCGATTGATCTTCAACGACGTCAAAGGAGCGTGGGTAATTTTGCAATTCGATATCCGAAAAAAGAGTGGACATCATATCGAGGAATTCTTTTTCTTTTCCCTTATTATGTGTGGCGATTAATACTTTCATTTGTAAAAGAATTTACTACTTCATCGATGCGATTAGAATTTTCTTGATGTTTTTTTCTTTTCCAAGCTTTTTAGGAAGCGTCCATAAAACGCGCAGACCCCAATACTTGAAGGGTTTCATGTCCACCTCGGAAATCGACACTTTGGGAGAAAGAATGGAGCTCGATACTGGCCGGCAATTTTTCCAATTCAATTTTGCGACGAGGTGTCCGCGCTTCGTGTTAATCAGGACAAAAGCGGATGCGCTTTTCTTACTCATCAAGCCAAGCACTTTTCCTTCTTTTTGGGGAAAGCTTTGGTAGACAGTTCCGCCGATTCTTAGATCTGTCATTTTTATTTTCTTGATCTTATATCCTTTACCAGAAATCGCGCGATAGAGTTTTCGAGACGCGCTTTGAATATATTTTATCTTAGAGGCGGTGCAACTTCCTATCGTATTTTCAAGCGCAGGCGTCTTTGTCCTTGCCGCTTCTTGTTGAAGATCGTCCCCTTTTAGAGCGAGCTCTTCGGTCTCTACTTTGACCAAAGGCGAGTAATTGAGTTCCGATTCGACGCCTTCTGTTTTCTGACCTTGGGTAGGTTCGGCAAATAGAAAAGGGGTGAGAAAGAGAACGTATACAAATACAAGATGTTTCATAAGAGGGGCCGCGTTTTGACTTGTTTGCGAATGTTCTTGAAAGGAGTATACCAGGTTTTGAATTCGGATCCTAAAATAAAGAAAACTTTTGAATAACGAATTATCATTCATAGGGCTGGCACTCGTACTCGTTTCGAGTTTGGGATGGGGACTTTTAGACGGCTTCCGAAAACAGATTGGCCATAAGGTTTCGGCAATAAGTACCGCTGGCGGCGTGTGTTTATTGCAACTTCCCTTTTTGCTCCTCTTCGCGGGCGGACAAGACTTTCATATAAGCTCTGCTTACTTTCTGCAGGGCGGCGCGAGCGTGATTCTAAATGTTATCGCGGGTTACTTTTTCATCCGTTCCCTACAGATGTCGCCATTGAGCAAAACGATTCCTTTTCTATCCTTTACACCTGTCTTTACCGCCGTTTCGGGTTATTTTTTCTTAGGTGAAACCTTGCCACTGGCTGGCATGGTGGGAATTCTTTTGGTCGTCTTCGGCGCGTTATTTTTGGGGTGGGAAAAGGATGATTCCAACGCCTTTACTTTTGAAAAAGGGAGCGCGTTGATGATTTTCGTATCCCTAATCTGGAGCATTACGCCAGTCTTGGATAAGCAAGCCGTTCTGGCTTCCTCGACCTACCTTCATACCTTGATTCTGGCCGCCGGAATTGCGATTTCTTTTGGTCTTATCGCCGCCTATCAAGAAAAGAAAATCTGGGCTTTCCCAAAAGATGTAGCAAAAGAATGGAGGTTATTTTTGATCGCAGGCGCCTTGAATCTCATCGCCGTTTACAGCCAATTTGAATCCTTTCAATATTTGCCCATTTCCTACGTTGAGGCTTTAAAACGCGCGATTGGTATTTCCTTAGCTTTTCTGATTGGTGTGTTCTTCTTTTCCGAAAAAATTAGCTACAAATCGGTTATCGCCGGCGCCCTGATGATTTTTGGCTCGGCATTTATTATTTTTTCGAAGTAAGCCAATGGCATTTCTACCTACAATTCATATAGGGTTACCCCTACAATATTCATGGTATTTCTAAAAAGGGCATTTTTGTAGGCGACCACAGAGGCACAACTTTCTTTTCTCTGCGTTGGGTTTCCTCGCTTTGCTCGGTCAACCCAAACCTACCTTTTATTGCCGTTAAATCGACAACTTAATGTGGCCGAAAATCGTCCGCCCGACGCCCGGAACCCCGGAACCGTGACGACGATAGCGCTCATCGAAAATGTTTTCGATCCCAAGACCCAAATCAAGTTTTTCAAAATGGGTAGCTGCACTAAGATTAAAGGTTGCCCAGCCATCTGAGCCTTGGCAATTTTTGTTCAATTGACCTGGGGTTATTTCACAGATTCTAAGATCTTTACGATCGTCTAAAGAAAGGTTGCGCTGGGCACCATTTCCGGCGATCCAAAACGCGATGCGAAAGGTTGAGGGTTTGTACTCTACGCCAACTTTATAGGACAAGGGAGGTAGTCGCCTCGCATGTTGATAGTTCTGATCCGAGGTGGCCAGCAAATCATGCAAAATGCCCCCATCGAAATCGCTATCTTCATTTTTACTGGACACCGCCCCTTCTATAAAACTTGCCGACGCGTTCAAGGAAAAATGTGCGATTGGTCGACTAGAATAAGAGGCCTCCCATCCATAATAATAGGCATCACCTTCGTTCACTCGCCGTCGAACTTCTTTCTCGTCGACCACATCGGCGCCCTGAAAAGTCGATGCTTCACGTGTAATTTTATTGTTAATAAGATTCAGAAAAAGGCTTCCATTTAAGTTGCCAACCTTTTCGAGGCGATACTTTGCACCGATTTCGAAACTATTGCTTCGTTCAGGGCTTAGCGCGTCATTTGGAATTTCGAAAAAATTACCGGTATCTCCAAGCTGAATCGTTTCCGCTAAATTGGGTGGGCGAAAGCCTTGATGCCATCCTAACCAAGAGGTCAAGTCCTCGGAAAGATAGCTCAAATTGAGCGAACCCACCGGCGCGATGTGGGAGTAGTCAACCTCCCCTAGGCCCTCAACATTTTTTGCGTTCGCGTTAACCCAATCCGCGCGAACGCCACCTTGAAGTTCCAACACTTCATCGAGGTTCGAATAGAATTCCCAACTTATGAGCGCGAAAAGGCCGCCCGTATTATAAGATGCATCGGGAAAATTTCCGTCTTTAATTTTAAACACACCATTTTTGGTTTCCTCTGCTTCTGATGCCACCTCGTCCCGGTAAATATCCAACCCTGATGTGAGTGATAAAGAGCTGCTAAATTCGCTCCGTAGCGAGGTCGATAGGCCGAGGGTTGTGACGCGATCTCGGTTTTCTTGGGTGCGCGTGATCTCTCTAAAATCAGAGCTTGCACAAGCTGCAATATCGCGCGCGTGTCCAGCGATTTTTTTGCAACGAATCTTCTTTTGGCTCTCCTTGGTGCGATGAAACATGACCGCCACAGTAGCCGAGTCAAAGAATTTTGGACCAGCGAGGATGGCTTTTAGATATCCAAAATGATCCTCGTTATTGGCAATTCTTAAACGCCCCGCGCCAATTCTATCGAGCCGAGGTGCATCGCTAATCGTTGAACCTAAGTAGCGCGCGTTTAATCTAAGGTTTTTAGTCGGACGACTATTTAAACCGAGCGACCATCCCAAGCGTTCGAATGAGCTGCCCAAAAAGCGACCATCTTCCTGCAAAGCGGCCATCAGAAAAGGTCCTTCACCGGCCGTGAGTTCGCCTTCTCGGCTGTAGTTTAATCCAAGTGAGAGCGTGGCTTTTTCCGTCGCCAAGGCAGTCTTAAACAGTCCAAAAACAGAAGATCTGCCGCTATTGAATCCCAAGGTTGCCGCTGCTTTATTCTGCCTAAAAAGTTGAGATTCCGTTTTTAGGTGGATAAGTCCACCAATGGCGTTGGATCCAAAAAGCAATCCCGCGGGTCCATTAAGGGTCTCGACTTCGGTAATTGCGCTCAACCCGATAGTGTCCAGGTATTGATTGGGTCCCGTTCTAAAGGTCGACTGGTTGAAGCGAAGGCCATCGATAAGAATCAAATTTTCAGGACCGATGAGGCCACGTATAAATAGCGTCCCGCCACCTCGGCTGGTCTCTTGAAGACCAACGCCGGGCGTGCCGTCCAAGGCTTGGCTAAGTGAAGGTGATGCTTCTATTTTTTCTTCATCCAAGGACGCTGACGTTCGTGTTTTAAAAAAATTAGTCTGCAATTTTGGGGCGACAGTCTCGACATTATCTTCGATAATTTCATCGGCAAAAAGCGCCGATGTATACCCATTGGACAGCACCAATACGAAAAATATTTTTTTATAAGATGGAATCACGATTTACCTTTTTTATAGAGAGCGTTTTTAATGGGTGAGATTAGCTAAAACTAAGCATTTCTCTTTTGAGGTCTCTGGACATGATATCTTTGACGGCCTGGCGGGCATCTTTGTCTTCATGAATAACTTGGTAGACCTGATCTGAAATGGGCATTTCAACACCGAGTTTTTTGGATAAATCGTAAACAGATTTACTTGTTTTGATGCCCTCGGCAACGGTGTTGGTTTCGTCGATGATCTCTTGGAGTTTCTTTCCCGAGCCGAGTTTAAATCCCAAGGTTCGATTCCTCGATAGGCCACCTGTACAGGTCAGGACAAGGTCGCCCATGCCCGATAGACCCGATAGAGTCAGTGGGTTTGCACCAAGGCGAGTTGCAATTCTGGTCATTTCGGCGAGCCCCCGCGTTATCATTCCTGCCGTTGAATTGTGCCCAAGTTCCATTGCACTAATAGCGCCGGAAGCAATCGCGATCACGTTCTTTAGCGCGCCTCCAACTTCGACTCCCACAACATCGTAGGTGGTATAGACCCGGAAATAATCGGTACTAAAAATATGCTGAACGGCCTCGGCAATCTTGTGATTATAGGAGGCAACAGTAACTGCAGTGGGTTTATGTTCGGCTGTTTCCTTGGCAAAGGAAGGGCCCGATAAGTAGGCCAAGTAAGGATGATGTTCGATCGGTAGAACGTCTTCTAATACGTCTGACATCAACATCAAGGTGCCGTTTTCGATGCCTTTGGACGCACTTACGATGGGTACGCCTTTGGGAAGGTCGTTTTTAATATCGCCCAAAACGGATCTCAAACAATGGCTCGGCGGAACGGTGAGAATCAAGTCTTTTCCAGCCACACATTTTGTACAATCGTCGGTCGCGCTCAGGTTTCCAGGAAGCTTAAATCCGGCCAGATAGGTTGTGTTTTCGTGTTCCTGATTGACGGCATCAGCGACCGATTTTTCGAAGCACCAAAGTTCAACATTGTATCCCTTATCCGCCAATAATTTTGCGAGAGCCGTTCCCCAAGAACCGCCACCAACTACACCAATATTCATGCTCTTTCCTTTTGTCTTTTTGTTGAGGGTAGAAGAGGTTTTGGGATTTGAACAGATAGGAAATTCGAATGACTCAAACTAAATGCGTTGTATGGAATTTCCGATAGTCGATACGGAGGTTCCCACTTGAGTCTCGGTCCATAATATCTTCAAAATCTCGTTCGAAATAAATCTGCTCAGGATAGTAAAGATGCCTGGCGTGGACCTGATGACCAAAAGTAGAATCGTATCCCATCATGGTACAAATCACGACGATAAGCCTCTCCTCAATATCGTCATCGTTCATACCAAAGATCGGCGAGTTATCGTCGATGTCGTGCATGACCGTCCAAGTAAGAGAGAAAAGAGGGCTCGTTTTGCGAACCAAATCCATATCGTATAGCTTTCTAAAGGTTTTTCCCTTCGCTTTTTGGATCTCGATAACCGCCGTTAGATTCATTTCTGCTTCAACGATTTCGTTGCCCCGCATGTTTCCGACTCGAAATTTCAAGCGCCGCACGCCTTCATCATTTACGATAACGGCAGGTTTGCTAAACAAAATGATCGAAATTGGTCTGGAGGCTTTAGCAAAAAAGACACCTGTACAAATCGCTACACCAAGCAGTCCAAGCGCCGACTCAACGGTTACGATAATATTCGTAAACGCGCTTTGGGGCGCCATCGTTCCAAATCCGATCGTGGTCAGGGTTTGAACGCTGAAGAAAAACGAGTCACCAAAATGGCCAGGTTTAGCCCCCTGGGTCGGTGAGGTAAACGAGCGCAAAGAAAAGGTTAGTAACCAGAAAGAGTAAAAAAAATAGAAAAAACGCAGAGAGCCAACTGGCTTTCATAAAACGAAAATAGAGGTCGCGACGAAAGACGGGATCCACGCCAATACGATGTGCCTCAATGATAAGCGCAGGATCTGATGCGGTGGGTTTGGGTCGATTGGGATGATCTGGAAAGACGAATGATTTCATTTGCGAATCTTAGCATGCTTTACTTAAAGCCAAAGAAAATCGCGCGAAGAAAACGTCATTAAATATGTTGAATGTCGATATCAGTTTGAGCGAACTTCGTGGCCTGAACGCGAAACAAGATATTCAATTCTTGTAGGGGGCGACCCTCTGTGGTCTGCCCTGAACCAATCGTTCGTCCGTGAAAAAGATTATATTATTTGGAAATAGTGAGACCCGATTTCACGAAAAGAACGTCAAAAATGCCCTCTTTTTCTGTCTTTTTGAGCTCGAATTTTTGAAGCGTGTCTCCCACGCAGGGACCGCTTATGCATTCCCCATCTTCTGGCGAAAAGGTCGCACCATGGGTGGGACAAAAGATAAAAGCACCGGAAGAATTGAGAAAATCACCGTCAATACCCAGCGGTAAAGACCAGTGTGGACACCGGTTTTGGAACGCGACAAAGCCCGATTTCCACCTCATCGCAAATCCTTTTGACTTTTTTCCGAGGCGATTTTCGTATTCGAAAACAATGCCTTGCCCTTCGTTCTCAATCGATGATAGGTCCACCGTAGCGAGAATGCCTACCCCAGGCAGCAATATTTCTGATGCATCTGTCATTTGTGTATTGTAGTTTGGAATAACGATTAATCAATGGCGAAAAAGCAATGAATAGTTCAAAAAAAAAACGGATCGCTATTATTTATCTGTCTGCACTTGGGTTAGTTGGAGTCGGGATCTATCCAACGCTGAATTGCATGAGCGAATTGAGGAATGATTTTAATAAAGTTCAGAGCCGCGACGAGGCCGTTCTTGCCCTCAAAGAAAAATTGGATGGACAGTTTCCAGAAACCAACAGCGCTATTTCAAATATACTCACGCCGATCTGTAGAGAACGGGAGCCCCTTACGGATGCGCTACCTTTTCTCGCCTTTGCCGGTATTCTTGCCATATTGGGGTTCATCCCCATTCTTGGGAAAAAGGGCGCAGAAAAAGATGACCCTTTCCAAGAAGAAGTACGCGTGCCCAGAACGCACGTGGGTCGACAACATCTGAACACCCAACAAATTGCCGCCATAAATGTTGATGGTGCGTTCGAGATCGATATTCCTGATGATGAACGGCCGCCCGATGATAGCGGTAAAAATACCTTGATGGCCCTCGTTGAAAAACAGAGAAAGATCAGCTCTGTGGGCGCCGAGAATCAAAAGAAAACACAAAGCCGAAATTTCACACCCTCCGGATTTGAAGAAAGTTCTACTATTTTTGTAGATCCAGAGATTCGAGCAGATACACCAACCCGTTTCGGCGATTTAGAAGATGCGATCATCGCCGCTCAAAAAATGATGATTGGGGATCCCAAAGGCGTGCAAGTACGTGTTCTCCCGGGCGTCTATCAATGTTCAATCGAGATTCCTCCCAATGTTGCCGTGGTAAATCACCGCATGCCCAATTTTCCCAGTCTCAGAGATGGCCTTTTATGGGTCTCCACACTTGAGTTGGACGACCCACAGCGCGTAACCATTTTAGCCGATCCCGAAAAGCCTTACGGCGTTAAATTTGTGCGCGGTTCTCGCCATGGTATTTTTGGTTGCCATATTATTGGCAGGGGGAAAAAGGGACAATGCGGTATTTTGATCGAACGCAGCGAGAGTGTCGACATTGTCAATTGCGTGATCGAACAATTTGCCTACAGCGGCTTAAGAATCGAAGAGGGCGGATCGGAGTTTCCAAAATTAAGGGTTAGTATTGGCGGAACGATGATTCGCTCGAATGAATCCAATCTTGGTGGTGCAATTTTCTCAAGAACGAGTTCGGTTGCTATAAAATCCTCGGTGATAAAAACCAACCGCGCTTTTCAAGGGGGTGGGTTGTACATTAGTGGTGTGAAACGTCCCTTTCTTTTAGACGCCGTTCGATTCGAAAAAAACGTTGCATTCGATCCCAAAAAACAAACACTAAATCCCAATATTTCGCTGCAAGAATGGGAAAAACAACGAGGCATGGGAGGGGCGATCTTCGCCATTAAATCGAAACTAAAAGTGTCCGATTTAGAGTGTATAGAAAATCTCGGAGAAGGTGCCGGCGGTGCAATTGCTCTTCTTCATAGCCGGATGACAATGAATAACGGCGCCTATAAATCTCGTATTGAAAGAAACCGATCCCAATTTGGCGGTGGGGTTTTCGCAGTCGGAGTTATGGGAAAAGAATCACTCTTAAAGGCCGAAAGAACCTCTTTTCTTTCCAATATTTGTAAGGGATTTGGTGGGGCGATTTGTGTACTCGGCACTGCCATCGTACAAGCTCAGGAATGTACAATAGAAAAAAATCAATCCTTGAAAGGGTCCGGTGGAGGCGTGGCGTGTCTTCTCGGCGGCTCCATTGATTTGAACGGCGGTAGCCTTTCGGAAAACCTCGCGAAATCTGCTGGAGGCGGCATCGCCTCCCTCAATGGTAGAGTGCGGATTCGAGGCCTTGCAAAAATCACCCATAACCACTGTGAGGGTTCCGGCGGCGGGATTTTCGCAATTTCAGATCCTTCGCCTCTCGTTGAGACTTTGGTAAAACAGGGCGCGCTTAAACTTCCGCTTAAAATCATCATCGAAGACGCCCAGATACGCTATAACAAATGCGATCAGGTTGGTGCAGGTTTACGACTAGGGAACTTGAAAAAACAGCCCACGATGCCCATCGATTTTCGAATCGCGGGCAAAGCCTCGATTCGATCCAATGAATCGACCAAAGGTACAGCCAGCGATCTCTTTGTATCTTGGGCCGGAGAGATCTTATCCGATGATCCCACTGAATATAGAAAAAAACTGCTGTCCTAAGACGGCTTTCCGACGACCAAATCTCGTCGAGCCGCAATAAGAAGCGCATCGATGGCCGCATAATCGGGCCGGTCGGGTAGGGTCGTTTTTTCAAAGGCAAGATCCATTTCGACGTGCAAGGATTTTCGCCATGCATCGATATCAGGCCAGGGGCGCTCTCCGTCACGAATTTCACACAAGGCTTTATGATGTTCTTCCACGCGTACTGGAACAAAACCTTCCTTGAGAATCGTAATTCCAGAAAGGAGAAGACGGATCAAATGCATGGCATGTTTCCAGCGAATCTCATCACCGCGTTCAATGCGATGGGTCAACTTCTTAAACTGGGAAAGCACGTAGCGGTTGAAGGTTTGGTAAACGAGTTTGGATAGAAAGAGCTCTCGTTTTTCGAGGATGATCTGACCGACACCCGAGGCGTGATTAACCAAAGGGGTATACAAAACTTCAAGGACGTTGGGGTTTGCCTTCAAGGCAAGCGTGAGAAATTTCTCCAACTCCCAATAACATTCATCACTTTCCTTTTTTTCCAATTGAGGAGGCACTTTCATCAGTGACCAATGTAGGTCGGCCGGCGCCTGGTAGATTCCCCTCAAGTCGGTATCTGAATTGGCGTGATCGAGACCATAGGCACGTGAGCCGACAACACATTCTAACACCACTTTGTTAAAGAGATCGTACTTTTCAATTGCGTCCAAATTTTCACCGAAATCAACATTTTGAAAATGTTTGAGAACGACGATTTGCCCTCTTTTGGCCATGACTTCAATGCCATCAATGAACCCAATTTTATAGCGATGGGTTTCTTCTCGGGGAGAGGAAAGAATGGTGCCCACCGCCCCTTCTTTTTTGAAGGCCTCCTTTTCAGGATTGGCCGATTGGCCTCCAATACTTTTCAAGGTGCAGGCGAGGACAACCCGTGTTCCTTTGGGTAATATCATCGAATTTCGAAGGTGGTGACCAACATCTTTTCGCCTTTGCGCTCGACTTCACATTTCCAGGTTCCCACTGTTTGCTTTTCTGGCGCGAGATACTCCCAGCTCTGATTGCTGTTTTTAGGAATCTTATGGTGTTTGACGCTGACTACGATTTTTCCGTTCGGATCGATAATTCTCCAATCCGCATTTACGCCAGGATGTTTTGTCCATTCGGCCACGCATGCAAGCGGCCCGTCGCCTCTATCGTATACGCGGTTGGTGTCATAAAAATATTTTGAACTACCGAATTTCTTTTCACGCGCCATGTAAATATGCTTGGCGTATTTCGTTGCATCGCTTGGCTTATCTGGTTTTCCACGATGGATACGAACATGCCAACCGTGATTTTCTGCCCACGTGCCCTTGGTTTTCCATGGCCTGTCCATGAGAGCATAAAAATTGACATCAGGGTTGTTGTCGATGAGCCACTTCTTCCAAGTATTCCCCTTAGCAATCTCATTTGGAGGCCATTTGATGTCAGGAAAATTGTCGAAGAAAAAGTTTCTATACCATTGTTTATTCTTGAGGTGGAACATGACGGCATCGATGGGAATGACTTTGCGATCTGGGTTTTCCACGTAGGCTTGGTACCACATCGGAAAGGTATGCCCGTCAACGGTCGTGAAGATGATCGCTGGGTCTTCAATATCGCGCATGATAGATTCGCTCATCTCTTGGGCGACGGCTTCCTTGTAGCCATTGCGTCGGGAGGTATAGCCAAGCCCGAAAAGCCAAGCGAGGGAGATAACAACAGCCAGACCACGTAGAATCGTTAGTTTGACGCCTTTATCACCCCTATTAAAACGAACGGAGACCAACCAATGAATGCCGTTTCCGAAAAAGAAAATCGCGACGAAAAAGAGCAAAGAATAATAGGTTGAAATATCGTTGATGGGATAAACAGAAACGTAGCCAAGCGTCGAAATGGTAAACAAAAAGACAACAAGCAGAAGTTTGGCGCGCTTGAGAAAAATTTCGAAGAAACCCAAGACACAAACGACGAGAATTCCTGGAAAGAAGGTGTTGTTTAGAGAGGTATGAAACTTATTGAGGGTTTGTGGAATTTTATCGTAGCGCATAAAAATCGCATACTCTTTTCCTGAGACGTGAAACCAAAAACGTTCAAGGGTTTGCGGATCGTTCCACGAGATGCGGTCGCCGCTATTGGCCATCGCTTGCAATGGAAAATAGAAATAGATCGAGGAACACAAAATCGCGATGCCCAATAAGATAAAGATATTCTTCGGTTTTACCATTTCTCGGAAGTTCCCCATCATCATTCCAAGCGTGATCGGCAAAATCAAAAAGGCGCTTGTGAGGTGATTGGTCAATGCCAAGCACGTAAATGCCGTTGCGATGAAGGCGTATTTTCGCTCTCCTCTTCGAAGGAAAACGGCTATCGACCACAGAGCGACGGCGCCCAGAAAACAGTGCAGAGCGTAAACTTCAACGCGGGTTGATTGGTAAACGATGTGGGTATTGAGCGCGTAGGCCAAGGCTCCTAAAATAGCAATGGGGCGATGGACTTTGGTTTCACGTAAGAATAAAAAGAGAAATCCGGCCGCTAGCGCACCAGGGATGGCGGCTGTACAAAAAGAGGCCAACCACCAGGGCGAAGGTATACCGATTCTAGCGGGAATGAATCCCAACAATGTGAAAAGGGGATAGCCGCTGGGATGGGCTCCGCCCAAACGGTACATCGCCGTGAGGAGCTCGGGACCATCACCAAAGGTAAATTGAACCCGAATAAGGGATGCGTAGTAGGCCAGAACACTTACGCAAATCCAGAAGAAAATTTTAACATCTGTTGTATTCTGAAAGCGTTCGCGAAGACGGTCTTGAAAGGTCATACAATTTCCAAACTTCAAATAAGAAGGTGGGTTTACCTCAAAGTCAAAATGCTTACAATTCTATACCCACCCCCTTTTTAAAGAGAGGTGTCCAAAAGATCAGCCTTCTCGTCGTCTTGAATCGTAAAAACGCTTACTTCTCGATTTTTCTTACTAATGGAAAGTTTGAGATCGAGATGACGAATCTTCTTTTTTAAAACGAGCGAGGTTTCCATGTCCGATTCATCGGTATGCATGCACACAACGACGCCGTCTTTTGCCATCCATTTCTGGGCCATTGCTAACCATTCCACCGGTTTTCGAAACGCTTTGGCAATGACGTAATCGTAATCCTTGAGATCGAGCATTTCGACGCGTTTTTGGAAAACCGCGGCGTCATTGATATCGAGCGTTCTGAGCGCCAAACTTAAAAAATCTGCACGTTTGCGGCGAGGCTCGACCACGCTTAAATGTATTTCAGGATAGAAGATGGCCAGTACAATCCCGGGTAATCCGGCGCCACTTCCAACATCCAATACGCGGCCCTTGGGCGGCTCGGCTATGGCTGCCACAAGAGAATCAATGAACAATTTGGTCCTAATTTCCTCGGCGCTCATCGGTCCGATAAGATTCATGGTCTTGTTAAATTTGAGAAGAAGATTGACGTAGACGTCTAGTTTTTCTTCGATCTTCTCCGACCAGGGCAGAGAATTAGAAAGACAAAAGGTTTTAATTGATATCATGATTTACTATTATAACGACGGAGGTGATCAAAAGCTGCCACCACCAGAGCGTGGTGGATTTTTTCCTTAGAGCAAAGATCGTCGATTTCGTAAAGGGGGATGCGTTGGGTTTGTAGTTCTTCGTGTTCATCAAAATGCGTTTGACCGCTATCTTCTACATCGATTGCCAAAAAAGTAACGCAGAGATTATTTTGGAGCGCTGGATTTGGAGAAAGGCGCCCGATCTCAACCCACTTGTTCGCAGAAAACCCGGTTTCTTCTAGAAGTTCACGCTTGGCAGCCTCAAGATGGGTTTCGCCCGGATCGACAATACCGCCGGGTATTTCCAAACTAAATTCCTGAGAACCATGGCGGTACTGTTGAACGAAGAGGACGTCATCGCCGTCGATGGCGACGATGTTTACCCAGTCCGGGAGATCAAGAATGTACCATTTCGCCTCGGTATTCGAGGCCGAGCGAACCTTATTTTCGAGTATTTTATAGAAAGGCGTTTCACAAAAAACATCCGAACTTTGAAGCGTCCATTTTTTTAGAGAATGTTTCTTCGAAGCATGACCTGAACTCACTCAAGGCCCGCTTTTGCCTGTGCAGTGGCATCTTCATGCATTTCTTGTCTTTTCTTGGGATCCTTCCAATTTTCTCGCATGTCATCTGAAAGGCTGTGAAGAGGATCGTAGTAGTAAAAGAAGGTGTCTTTTTTCACGCTCGGTGCGGTGTAAACACTGATGCCGGTATCGCGATTGTAGTGCTCGTAACTATGGGCGTCACGTTTTCCTCCCCCTTGTGGGGCATCGACGACAAAAGTGGGCGTATTAAAACCAGCCGTGACACCACGGACCGCTTTTTCGATATCACATGCCTGTTGCAAACTTGTTCGAAGATCTTCGACGCCTTGAACCATGTCGTGTTGATAGACGTAATAAGGATGGACGTTGATTTCGCCCAAACGTTTTATCAGAAGCGCCATCGTATTCGCGTCGTCGTTAACCCCGCGTTGAAGAACGGTTTGATTTCGCACGGTGATGCCGTGTTCAAAAAGTTTGTTCATCGCTTGTCGAGAAATATCGGTAATTTCGGTGGGATGATTAAAGTGGGTATGGATGCAAACATGAACGTGTTTTTTGCGCCCCATTTTTTCGACATCGCTGATGGCGGTGAACCAGTCATCGTCGCTGAGCATTTTCATGGGCATGACGGCCAATCCTTTGGTCGCAAAACGGATGCGCCGAATATTGGGCAGGGCAAGAAGGCGTTCTCCGATAGCACGGATATGCTTCGCCGGAAGATTGTAAGTATCACCGCCAGAAATCACGATATCTTCGAGTTCAGGCCGAGAGGCTATGTAGGTGTAGGCTTCTTCCCAGCGTTTGGGATTAATCTTCAAGTTTACTTTTTCAACCGTATCGGTTTCCTTTCCCACAGCGTAACTACGCGTACAAAAACGACAATAAACGGGGCAAGTATTGAGCGGAAGGAAGAGCGCTTTATCCGTGTAGCGGTGGGTCAATCCGTCAACAGGGGCATCCTTTTGTTCATGCAAAGAATCTAAGGTGAGCATGGGATGATCCATCTCAAGTTGTTCGGCAAGCGGAATAAACTGACGTCGAATCGGATCGTTCCATGGATCTTTCCAATCGATGAGCGAGAGGAGATAAGGCGTGACGCGGACCACCATCGGAGCCACACGAAACCCTCTCGCCGCGTCTTCTATAAATTTCCCAGGAGCGACATTTTCAAGAACCTTCATCAGCTTCTTCTCGCCGTAAAGGGAATTTTTCATCTGCCACATATGGTCTAAAAATTGTTCTGAGGGCACGTCAAAAACGGGCCTCCAAAACTCGCCTTCTAGAAGATTGCGATGGGTGAGCGATTCTATATTAACCCTCGGTTTTTGATTTCGAATGGCCGGTGGCGCGGCTTTTGATTTTTCCACCGCAATTTTTTCTGCTGTACTCATATTTATTTACTCCAAGTATTAGTGGTTGAAATCGAACGATTTAATACGATCCTGACAACACACCACATCCGTTAAACGTTAAAAAAAACGCGTTCGAAAATGGCGCGGCGGGCCGTAACCGCATACCTGAAATCCACACTTCAACAACGAAGCCCGGCCCTTGCATTTTTACAAATTTAAAACAGGGGTCAAGCTATATTGTTGTTTATTCTTCTTCAAAAAAGGGAATGTCTTCCAAGGTCACTGAGGACGAAGCGGGATCTAATTCGGCGGCTAAAAATAGATGTTTTTTTGCCGAGTCGCGATCGTTACTAAATGCGTCAAAAAGATGGGCTAAGGCCAAATGAAGCGTGGCATCAGGCGCGATATCGACGACCGATTCTAGAATGGAAATCGCCCCTAAGTAGTTCTTACGACGGATGAATCCTCGACTTCGGGAAAGCACGCGTTCGACGTCATGGGGAGAAAGTTCTACCTTCAACCTTTGCGTTTCCTCTCCCATAAAAGAAATAGGCTCGGTTTCCTCGTTGGCGATCGTATTCTCAGCAATCGAGGCCTCTTCCAATGCGACCGATGATGCAGCCATTCCACTTTGGGAGAGCTGGGCAAACTCTTTTTCGATAAGACGGGCGATACAGCTCTCAAAATCTATCGGAAGGCCAGTGCATTGAACGCGAAGACAACTTAAGGTTCGGCATCGATCCGTGATTTTTGTTAAAATTAAAGCCTCGCCAA
Source organism: Myxococcales bacterium (assembly GCA_026988815.1). Classification (GTDB taxonomy): domain Bacteria; phylum Myxococcota_A; class Bradymonadia; order Bradymonadales; family Bradymonadaceae; genus CALJNB01. The sequence continues at coordinate 20,187 of JALSKP010000130.1, forward strand.
CCGTTAGCGAAGTGTCAGGCTTTCGGGGTAGCGGGATCAAGATATCATGTTGGATGAAACCAAAACCGAGTCGGTGTTTGGTAAGAAATTGGTTTAAATTCTTGCGAAATAGAGGGTCGATTTTTAATCCAAACCCGCCCTCGGACCTGTTGGAAACCACCCCCGCGAGTTTTACGTAGGTGTTTCGAGGCTCAAAAATAATCTCAATTCGAACCTCTGTACCTTCCAACAGGTGGGTGTCGGCCGCAATAAAAAGACGACCAGCGATAAGATGACGACGATATTCGCGACGCAAACGGTCCGCGTTTCTGAATGTTAACGATACCCGGGGACGCTCATCGTCATCGTGTTCCACACCAACGACCAGGGATTGGCGCAGATCGTTGGAAATGACAATCCTTGGTTGAGTGGTTTCGTTGGGATCTAATTGAGGCTCGATATCGATTTCAAAATGTTCGACGATAGCGGAAATAAAGTCCTCAATCGTCGAAAAACGCTCGCGCCGTTGAAGCGATAAGGCCCTCATAATCGGAGCGTCCAATTCCGGCGGACCTTCACTGATCCGACTAGGGGGAAGGACTTTATAACGTGCTCGCGACTCTGGCATCGCATCGTTCCAGGTGTTTAATTTCCAGGGCGTTTTTCCGGTTATCATTTCGTAAAGGATAACCGCCAGGGAAAATTGATCCGCACGCGAATCGAGCTTTAGACCCATCGCTTGTTCGGGCGCCATGTACTTTGGCGTACCGAAAATCGTATCACTTTTAATAATATCGGTAACGGCGTCAGAAATACCAAAGTCGAGTATTTTCCATGTGTTATTGGAAAAGAAGATGTTTTCCGGTTTTAAATCGCAATGGACGATTCCCAGTTCGGCAACCGCGCTGAGCGCGTTGGACACTGATAGAGCGAAACGAAGAATCTGTTGAAGAGGGATTTTCTTCTGACTGCTGAGGATATCGGCCAGCCTTTCCCCTTCCAAATACTCCATCACAAAATAGGGGCCATAGGGATCCACAGTGCCAAATTCTGTGACAAAGACGATGTTTTCATGCCCCAACAAACTTGTGATTCGCGCTTCTTCACGAAACCTTTCAAGGTTGGCAATATTTTGTGCAATGCTCGGCAAAAGAAATTTCATCGCAAATTTTTGTTTGAGGTGAAGATGTTCAACGCCCCAAACCCAACCCGAGGATCCTTTTCCGAGGTTTTCAATAACACGGTATCGGTCGTTGATCACTTCACCGATTTGCGGAAGTTGTAAGGCATCCGCCGCGGCTTCTAGCGCGTTAAGCGCCTTTTCTTGTTTTTTTTCCGTTGGCGGCATTTAATTGTTTGTCTTCTATCTACGTCGTTTGAGGTCTATGTTACACCCTTCTCAACATATCGCTAAGGATAAGAATGTCCATAAAAACCCTAGAAGCGTGGCTCAACATTGAGTCGATTTCAGGCAATGAAGCGCAATTCCTCATCGTGCTTCAAACCCATCTCGAGTCCCTCGGGTACACCTGTAGCCGTCAGGCGTTAAGCGATTCCAGATGGAATCTCTTGGCCTTAGGAAGCAAGGATCCGCGCCTCTTATTTTCCACACATGTTGATACCGTGCCGCCTTTTCTTCCCGTACTCGTCGGCGAGGATTCCATAAAAGGTCGAGGCGCATGCGACACCAAGGGGGGAATTTATGCGATGATTTTAGCTGGGGAAAAACTAAAAGAAGCAGGCCATCAGGACTTCGGATACCTTTTTGTTGTTGGTGAAGAGGTCGACCATTGCGGTGCTAAAAAGTCGTCCGACTTGGACTTGAAGGTCAATCGCATTATCCTCTGCGAGCCTACTTTAAACACAGTCGTTTCAGCGCAGAAGGGAATGATAAAGCTCCTGCTTAAAGCAGAGGGAATTGCCGCCCATTCGGCCTATCCAGAAAAGGGCGAATCGGCGATTCATAAATTGCTAAATTTTCTACGCCTTGTCGACGATTTCCAGTGGCCCACCCATGATCTTCTCGGTCCGACGACGGTGAATGTAGGGGTCATCGATGGCGGCGTGGCACCAAATGTTTTTGCGCCCCATGCCTCAGCCCAGGTACTCATCAGAACGGTTTCAGATACAACGCCTTTCCTTGAAATCTTAACAAAAATGGCCCGCGATTCAGGGGTGCAGATGGAGATTCCGGCCTCCAACGATCCGGTCTTCTTTGATCCACCTGAAGGGTTTCCAACAAAGACGGTCGCGTTTAATACTGATGCAACCTATTTACAGGGCATCGCACCCATCTGGCTCGTCGGTCCTGGCGATATCGAGGATGCTCATTCCGTAAACGAGTTTATCAGTTTTGAACAAATCGAGCAGGGCGTAGACACCTATTATAAGCTCGCTTTATTGGTCGTGAAATGAAAACAACCCTCCTCGCTTTGTTTTTCCTAACCTGCATTTTTGAACTCAGTTCATGTTCGGCGGTGTACAAAATTCGAAAAAAAGAGGACTCCGCTTACTTACATCTTGAGGTCCAACCAAAAACCGCTATCGTTTACATTGATGATGAACTTTACGGTGAACTGAGCAGTTTTCGAAACGGCATAATAGGATGTCGGCCCGGCCTAAGAAGGGTCGAAATTCGTGCCGAAGGATATGAGAGCGAAAAATTCGATCTCGATCTGCATAGCGGAGAAGAACTGACCTTAACTTTAAATCTCATTTCAATGCTGGATTTTAAAAAAGCCTATGATGATGAAGATCCCCGGGCTCCAAAAAAGAGAACCTTCCTGAAGAAAACAAAACCTTAATGTCTAACGTAGAGAAAAATTTCAGAACTTTTATTTCCACCTTGGTGGACATCGAGAACGTTGTTGCGGACCCGAATTGTTCAGGGATTGTGATTCGTCCCACAGGCGAATGGTTTTACGAAAAGCTTGGTCGGATACGTTCTGACCGCGGTGCGATTTCCTCAAAGCAGGTTTGCCAAATTGCCGAAAATTTAGGAAAGGGAATTAATCTTTTCGGAGAATGGGCAGTACATAAACACAAAGGCGCCGATGGAGCGTTGATCCTTTTTGAAAGAAGGCCGATTACGATTTTGGAGCGCATGTCGCATCGCGTTTCCAAAACTCTCGTTGATGCGGTGCGTTTGCCCGGCGATGGACTCGTTGTCGGCCCCGCTGGCGCCGGAAAAAGTTCAATCCTTTGTTGGCTTGCTGGCCAATCGATCGACGAATCTTTACTTTTCGTGTCCGAAATACCTCCGAGCTCACTTCCCGGCAAACATGTTGTTCATGTCTTTCCACCCAAGACCAATGAGGATGCGAGAACCTTTGAGCGGCTGATACGTCTTTCTTCGGTAGTCTTCTGGGACCGCATTCGCTCCGAGAGCGAAATGAAAATGCTTTTGGGAAACACGAACGCTAAAAAAAGATGGTTCTCTTTT
>JALSKP010000131.1 GCA_026988815.1 Myxococcales bacterium
ATAAAGTGTGTGATACATGTAATGGTATCGCTGAGGTTATGGAAGGTACTTTCGAAGAATCGGAGGTCATCGACGAAGTGCAACGCACCTTTCGCGTCATCAAAGCGAAGCGACAAAAAGCAGTCACTCGAGGTCGATTTAGTTTAGGTTTTGCAATCTCGGTCGTAATTAATAAATATTTTTACCACATTCCTTTGGAAGCTCAAGCGTCTCAAATGGCGGACCAAGGTTTGGTTGTAAAACCAAATGTGCTCTGGAATCAGATCGAACACCAAGCGAAGAGATGGCAGTCAACTTATGAAGCGCTCCGTTGCAGAGCATTGGGGTCGCCTTGCGTGAACACGGATGATATAGGCTGGCCAATGTTAGAGCTGGGTCGCAAGAATTGGCAAGCTTTTGTACTTTCGACCGATGAATTAACTTATATTGAAATCGGTCCGCGTAAAGATCATCAACGCGTTATGAAGCTTCTGACACATCCTAAACACGGTTACTATCCTGGTGTTTTGATGTGCGATGGTGCGGCCAACTTTACGAAGGCGCAGAAAGAAATGAAGAGCTTTGCGATTGCGAACGCTTGGGCACATGTGCGACGGAAATTCGTCGAGGCTGCACCCGATCTTCCGGTAGCCAGCGAGATAGTAGAACTCATTGGTGAACTTTTTGAGATTGAACGAAATGCAAAAGAAAGCGCATTAGATTTATTTGATGCACGTATAAAATTTCGAACCGAATCCTCGCTTTTTATTTTAGAAAAGATACGAAAGTGGATGCTGGAAAAAGCAGGAGGATGGCAAGGCTCGAATTTAAATCGAGCGATCAAATACACGGACAGAAGATGGGAGAAACTTGTTTATTTTGCGACACATCCAGAAGTCCCCTTGCACAATAATCCTGCTGAATTTGCCTTACGAAAACCCGTGCGAGGACGAAAGAATTTTCATGGTAGCAAAAGTCCCGATGGCGCAAAATTTAGCGCCATAGCTTACACGCTTTGCGAAACAGCAAGAAAGCACGGGTTGGATCCTGGCGAATATCTCCGAGCTGTTTTTCTAAACGATCTCGCCGAGCCCGGACGTGTGACTTTCCCCGAAGAGCTTCTCAATATATAGTTTTTTTTATTGTCAATAACGTGCTTGGTCGAGGTGGTACGATACTGAGGATCTGGGAATCATTGTTTAACGTATAATCCAAAGAGAGCACGACATCCTTCCCATTTTTGTATACGAGTTTATCAATGTGTCCCATATTATCCCAGCTATACTCGGTTTTGAGCACACCAAGATTTAAGGATTTAAGAAGAGGATTATCGGTGTTGATTTTTAGCTGGGCCTCTCCCACCTTAATAGGGTTTCCATCATCGTCATATTCAAAGGCGATAGACGCTCCGTCGACGCTTCTTTCCACCAATCGAAAAATTGTCATCATGGGTCCGTCGAATTTCGTGGCGTTGCCCTACTTCTATACCATTGGGTGCAAAGGAAATATCGCGCCCCGAGATGATGAACCCATCATAAAACAAGTCCTCGGAGGCATCTGAAGATTGCGAATACTTTACATTTCCAGTCGCATCATCAACGACAGAACTTGGGAGTCCGTCGGCCCCGATTTCCACTTTCGTTTCTATATCGCCAGTCCTCATTTAATTCGACTTCCTTTATCATCGTAGGTAAATTCCACATTCCCTTGGCCGTCGGTCCAGTGGGTCATCAAACCGTACTCAGAATATTGCGCTAATCGAATACTCCCATCGGGATAAATGACCTCTTCTTTAAGGTATCCTTTTTCATCCTCGGTCGGCTTTAAGGTCATCGGCCGTCGATTTCCGAAAAAGACGAACATTACCCCGGGAATGAGCGGATTCTCTCTTGCTCCATAAGAGGGGGCCACATTGTATCGGCAGGATTTGAAATCCTGAATTAGTATTAGAACTTACTTTCCAAAATGGAAAATAGTCCATCGATTGGACAACCCCATCGACCATGATGGCGCACATTGTTTTTAACTCAGACATGTGAATTGAAAATATTTTTGGAATTCAGGAAATGCACAATGCAGCTTATCGCGAAATACAACACGAAAATCGGACTGGATGGCGTAGTCACTATGACCTCAGTAGGAAATACTCCGAAACTACCTGCAAGTCCTCCGAAAGAAAAAAAAGCGGCGCTCAGAAAAAGAGGACCGAGAATGATTCTTTTTATCGCGCTCATAAAAGATAAAAGAATCGTCGCAAAAAAGAGAATCAATACCCCTTCGTGAAGCGACTGGAAATAGTGCTGGACCATTGAGATCGGTAGCAAGCCTCCCTGAAGCAAGCGATTCAGAACAGCTATTGAAACAGGACTTAGGCTTGGTGGAATTGTCGCGACCGCAAGAATTATTGTAACTGTCTTTCAAACTGTCACGATAATTACTTCCAAAGGGACCGTTTTGAACACCCCCACCGCGAAAGAATCTGGATGGTACTTCAGGGGCTTCGTGGTAGAGACCGGCGATAACGGCTTGAGAGTACGCAACACGTGCGTATTCACACTGACCGACGCAATGTCTCATCGCATTCTCCGCATCGATATTCTCCAATCCAACACGTTCGCCTATCGCTCGAGCAGGAGCGTTGTTAATCCGAATCTGCGGATTATATACTTCGATTACTTTCTGGTGGTTACTCCAACCGTCGTACACAAGCGCGATACCTCAAAGGATAACAGCAACGACGAAAATAGGGGTTTGACGGTCAGGATCAAATCGAGAAATGCCATCGTTTCCGCAATAAACGAAAAGGTTGAGATCACCGCCACCGAAATACAAAGGATCGCGGGCTAGCCAACGACCCACTTCTGGATCGTAATCACGCGAGCCCATTCGCATCAATCCCGTTTCAACATCATATAAACCAGACGCGTACCCAAAAGGCTGGAATCCCTGATTGGTATCTGACTTTACTTTTCCTAGCGGCGTGTATTCAAGCTTCTGAACAATTTGACCACTACTACCAACAATCATTCGAAGGGTTCCATTTATTTCGGTCAGGAATCGGTACGTTTTACCACCTTTAACCATATAGGTTGGAATACTGTTAGCCTCGCATAGATAAACCTGCTTACTAAATCACCATTTCCATCGACTTCGCCAAAAGGTCGGCCGGTGTCGTCGTACAACCACCTTTTATCAAAAACGCCGCGCCATACACGTCTACCTAAAGTATCGCGACCATAGGTGATTATTTTGCCATTTGCCTTGGCCGAAATTAACTCAGAACCATCATATGCAAGTTCGGTTGTTTGCCCGCCATCGGTGGCGTCGTATTCATACTCGCCGAGGGGACTACTATCTTTGACGACTGAGATAAGTTGACCTTTGCTATCGTAGGAATAATCCAAGCGCGACGTCGCGCCTTGAATATCTTCGGTTATCTGCACAATTTGAGACACCGCATTCAATTGGTAGTCAATCGAGAGAAGAATATCGTTTCCATTTTCGTAAGTAAGTTGCCTCGATCAAAAGTGCAGCTAATATCAATTCGTCCAAATACTCCCTGGTTATTTCAGTCTGAATCATCACCACCCACGAAAAACTCGATCATTTTGTGGACGTATAAAACCAAGCCCGAGAAAAAATAAATAATCAGCCACCCCGACGATACGAATTTTTCTTCCGGATGTGTATTGTAATGGTAGGGTTGAAGGGCAGAAACAAATAGGAAAAACAAAATCAATGACATTCCGAAACTGTTGACCAATAACAAAGAAGGTTTTGTCCCCTCCCATTTTTTGAGTATCAGAAGTAGCGCCGCAAAAGTGGAGAAAACGAGAAGGCTTAAGTAATTCTCATTTGCCAGACCCCAAACGCAACACACAAACCAAATGAAAAGGATGTGATATAGACATTCTCTCAAAAACGTAGACTAACGCGACCCCCGGTCAGTCATTTGCCCACGCTCTATCCTACGGTCAGTCATTTGCCCACGCTCTATCCGCCGGTCAGTCATTTGCCCACGCTCTATCCGGTCAGTCATTTGCCCACGCTCTATTCGATAATAGGCCAATACCTGCTCACTTATTTCTTCTGGAATGCGTCTTGGTGACGGTGCGCGACGACGGTCAATCAAACTTTGAATTCCTTCGATTTCT
>JALSKP010000132.1 GCA_026988815.1 Myxococcales bacterium
GTAGTTGCGGAGGTTACTTTAAACTCGGACGTTATGTCGAAAGCGACGACGAGCCACATAATAATATGTTGCTCTCCCTTTGCCATGCGATGGGAATTCCGGACGCTTCTTTTGGTATGGCGCGTTATTGTACGGGTGTTCTTCAAAACCTTACTTAGTAAATGTTGTTACTAACCAGAATCTAGTCCTCACAACTCGCGCGTTCAATCCTATCCCGAATTGCTCGCCAGGCATCCTCGTCTGGTAAGGGCTGGATATAAATCCAGTCCAATTCAAGGTGATCCAAATCGTGCATCGCTGCGTAAAGTCCCGCTGCGTATCCTGCGGCGTCGTTGGGAAGTTGTATCCACTGGTCGACAAAACTAGTCGCTGCGTGGTGATGGGAGATGAATCCGATCTTTCCAATTCCTGGGGTAGGGAGTCCAAGGCGGACTGGCGTTCGGGGTGAGTAGTGTTTCTTGGCAAGACCCGGACTAGCGCGTTCTTCTTTGTCTTCCAGGTGTTGGTTAATATAGGCGATAGGTTTACCAATAATCGCCTCGATTTGGGTTTTGGAAATCATCCCCGGACGAAGAAGGCGAAGATCGTTATCGATGACAGAAATAACGGTGGACTCGATGCCTACTTCTGTGGCGCCAGCATCGACGACAATAGTAACAGATTTTAGTAATTTTGAACTAAGTTGAGGTACGGCGCTGGGCGATAATTCTGTATAGATATTTGCGCTCGGAGCCGCCAAAGGACCAAATTTTTTAATAATTTTGAGCGTGCTTTCTTGACGAGGAATACGGATGCCGACGCTGGTCCCGCCGCCACAAACGATGGACGGAAGTCGCGAAGATTTTTTGAAAATCATCGTTAGAGGACCGGGCCAAAACGCATCTGCGAGAATTTTCGCGTCATCTGGAATATCGCTGACTAAGGCGTCAAGCGAATCAAAAGAGGCGATGTGTACAATAACAGGATTGGTCGAGGGGCGTTGCTTTGCGAGGAAAATCGACGCGATGGCTTGCTCAGAAAACGCATCGGCGGCCAGACCATACACCGTCTCGGTCGGAAGAATGACAAGTTCGCCTTTGGCAAGCGTTTCTGAAATGAGATTGAGATCATCTTCAGATAGAGGCGCTTTTATAAAACGTGTAGCTATCTTAGAGGTGAGGCTCATAGGTAGTTTTCGTCCAAAGTTTTAATATATGAGTTTACTTCGTGAATGGGCGTTAGGGTGGATTGCTCTTGCATCCACCACTTATTTTTGATCGCAGCTTCTTTGAATTCTTTATTTCCACGATCGAAAGCAACACCGACGATCGCGTGTTCTAGCATTTCGATATCCGTTACTGTATCACCAAAGGCGACGATGGGAATCTCACCGATATGTTTCTTGATTCCTTCTCGCTTCCCTTCCCTATACATGACCGGAGGATCGATAATACTAGTCATGATATCTTGATTTACTTTATTTTTCATGGCGATGATACGTTCCGGCGGAACGCCGAAGATGCTTCCTGCGGTGACTTTAACCGTCCACCAATTTGATGCAGAAACCACCCAAATTTCGAACTCCCGTTCTTTTAACCATTCCATGATTTTAAAAATTTCTTTAAAGGGGCGAACGCCGCGTTCAATTGAAATTTCTTTTCCTTCTAAATCGGTCCACTTCTCGTGAATACGATTCACAAGGAGTTCTTCTTTTAAAGCATGGGCGGAGAGTCTTTCAAGCTCTTGGATCTCTAGTCCGACATGCAACAGAACTGCCCAAGAATAGGCTGCGTATTTACCTTCTCGGAGAAGCTTGCGCATATAGATAGAATTGAGTTCGGCGACAAGGCAGGGATAGAGTTCGTGCTCTTGATCGCCATTTATTTTTGAGACGAGATCTTTGAGCACTTCTCGACCGTCATCTGGGTGAATGAGCTCCCAAAATCGTGGATCTTCAAATTTGTAGCCAAGTTTACGAATAAGGTAATGTTCAAAGCTTTGGCCAATGTCACCTAGGACACAGGTATTATCAAAATCAAAGGCGGCAATTTTTCTTTTCTTGCCTTTCGATGCGTTTTCAATTTGTTCGAGGAGTTTACTATCGAATCCATACTTCATTTTTTGGTCCGAGTGTTTTGACTACTGGTCGTTCTTTAGTTCTTCAAGGTTTCGCGGATCGTCAGCGTCGGCAACGCGCACAAATTCAGCTTCCCAAATACCACCACCGTGGTTGTCCTCGTTATATCCCCATTCTCCGGTGAGAATAATGAGATCTCCATCGCGTTTCATAGAAAGGTATCCACGGCCATGTAGTGAACGCCTTGCTTCAGACTTACTTCCCGGATCGAGCCATTTGAATTCAAGAAGATTTCCGTTGGCCCTTCCTTCGATGGTTCCGCCGTCTTTTTGTGAATAGATGCCGTGGACTTCGTCGCCAATCTGGCGAAGGTACATATGCTCGTATTGTTTTGAGTACCAGACCCCCGACCAGGTTTGGCCCGCTGGAAGAGCCTTCACTTCGGGGAGTTTATGCGTGGGACCGCAGCTTATAACGAAGCCACTGAGAAGGATGATTAAGAGGGATAAGGCGCTTTTCATTGTTGTTCCTAAAAGGAGTTTTCCAAACTTTTGACGAGTTGTTCTATCGAAAATCTCGCATGGGCTAAAGGGAATTTCATTCTATTATGGGATTTTTTTTTGAGAAGAGAACTTAGGACAATTATTTATTGGAGGAGTGACTCAAGATCTGAGTATTCTTTCATTAAACGTGCTTTCACACTCTCATTTTCCACTAAAAGTTTCCATTCTTGGGTATTTAGAAAACTCTCTCTTCTTCCATTTCCAAAACTTAACTTAATAATGATTTGATCTCCCTTCTTTTCTACCGAGTCTACTTTCATATCGTCGTTCTTTTCGGAGAGCAATTCTTTCTCGACACTGAGCAAATGCTTGTAAATTCGGACGGCTTGTCGAACCAAAGGATCGTCGTAGGCGGCGTAATTTTGATTCCTCGAAAACCCAACGTCTTTATCCCTCAAAAGACGGCGTACGATTTTATACCTTAGTTCCATATTCATGAGTTTAAAGAATTTTTGAATTTGGTAAAAGGAAATTAAAAAAATGGCACAATTGGCCTGCTCGCTTACCCTTTTAAGGTGAGTAATAATGAATTTCTATCAAAATACGATTTTGTTCTTCCAGAGACCACACCTGAGACGCTCGAAGAATTGAATCGTCGCGCAGCATCGATCGCTGGCCTCTATATTTACGAATTGGCGAGGTTATGTGATTTCGATCCACCCGAAGATCTCAAGAAGGATAAAGGTTGGATGGGACGACTTATCGAACGTAGTCTCGGTGCATTTTCTAAAAATTTGTCCGTTCCAGATTTCGAAAGCATAGGGGTGGAACTTAAAACCTTACCCGTGGACAAGGAAGGGCGCGTTTTGGAAACCACCTACGTTACGATGGTTCCCCTTCTGGAGATGGAAGAAAGAAGATGGGAGGAGTCAAAGGTCGCTGAGAAACTTGGGACGGTTCTT
>JALSKP010000133.1 GCA_026988815.1 Myxococcales bacterium
AAGGCCACGCCCTACGAACCTGCGAGGCACAAGGCCACGCCCTACGAACCGGCGAGGCACAAGGCCACGCCCTACGAACCGGCGAGGCACAAGGCCACGTCCTACTTACCCGGTAACATCAACTGTGAATCTCGTTAAAAAATTCTTCTTCTGAAATGACGCGGTAAATATTGTCGTCATTTAATCTCTCTAAAATCACCACACGGTCTCCTTTGCTAAAACGGTCATCACCTTTTGTGCGCACCTTCATGATGAGACCGGCGCCTCCGTCATCGAGCAAGGCCTCACCGAAGTCGTTATCGACGCGTGAGGTTCTAACGATTGCCGTTTGGCCGAGCACTTTTTTATCGACCTGCTGACTTGCTTTGGCGAAAAAAGGTTTAAGCGGGCGAACAAGAAAGCCCGTGATTTTTGCCGCGATATAGAGCGAGACAATAAAGACGGGTACGCCCACGGCATAGTGGAGCACGGCGCCCGGGAGAAGGGGAAACAAAAGGTGGGCCGTGTAATAACACACCAGCCAACCGACCATAACCAGAAGCGTCAGTGACACGGTGACAGGTACACCGACCAGGCCGAAACGTAAAAGCAGACCGGGAAGAACACCCTCGTTAAGATCTGGAGTGTCGCTGACATCAATGCCATCGAGGTCGATGTCCAAATCCATATCGAAATCCATGATGTCGAGGTCAACCAAGCCAAGGGTTGCGACCAACCAAAAGACGATACCAACGCCTAATAAGACGGTGTAAATCGCTGTTGGAAAGGAGCTAATATTCTGAATGAATGGGCTCATAGTTGCTGCGAACATAATGTCTCCTTTTTATTGGAAGGGGTTCGAATATCACTTGTCAAAGGTTGGGTATACGATGAATTAATCGTTGCGCTTTTTTAAGCGCTCAAGAATGTCATCGGGACTGTCTTTTCGTTTTTTAATACCCGCATTTTCCAGTTTTTTATCTAGCGATTGGTCTTCTTTTTCTCGCGTAAAGGTTTGGGCGGTCTCGATCTTTGCGGCGTTTAAAACTTGTCTTTCCCTGATTCGCTCCAAGGAACTCATCGCGGTACGAAGTTTAGTATTGGACCCATCGTAGCGTTTTGAAACTGCGGCTTGGGCTTTTTGTACGCTATGGGTGGCTCGAATAATATCTAATTGTTGCTTTATTTGGCCAATCTTTCGTTGGGCGACTTTTATTGCGCTACGCAATTGGGCCGCATTTTCGGAAAAACCCTTAGCGTTACTTTTTTCCTTTTCCAACTCTTTTTGCAGGACCGACAACTTGGTTGCCACTCCCAAAGCGAGAGGCTCATCATTTTGATCCAAGGCTTTGAGCGCATAGTTTTCATGCTCAGATATGGTTTGGCTAAGCTCTTTTGATTTTTCTTCAGAGACTTTCAAACGCGCGAGGAGTTCGAGTAGATTATTTTCAGACTGCTTTAGTTCTTCTGAGGAATCTCGAATTTCTTGGTCCAAAATTCTTAGGGCTTGGCTATCGATAATCGCCTCGCCGGCGTCATGTAGCCCGCCTTTAATCGCGGTCATCATTTTAGATAAAACATTCATGAGTGGTCTCCAAAGCTTTCGTCGTTTTCGTTGTCATTTACAAAAGGTTTAATTAAATGGGCGTAAATTTCAGTTGCCTGAATCACGTTGCTCGCCAAGGTTTGGATCTCTTGCACGACATCGACAAGATTTGAGGCGGCGCTTAATGCGCCAAACATAAGATAATAATCTTGATCGCCCCAGCGTTCCAAACAAATGGTTGAAAGGGGAATGTACTTATGGGTACGCAAGACGGCGGTATTGAATTCTTCGGTATTGATGACATCGGTTAAGGGCCATAATACGGATTCGATAATAATTTGTTCACCAGCAACGCTTAAGAAAGCGGGGAGGTCGCCGTACTCGTGCATGACAATGTGGAGTACAGGATTGGCGCCGTCGATGAGTTCGAGGCTCGCTTGTTTTTCGCTGACGAGCGGCGAGCCAAGCAAATCTTTATACAAGGCAGTCGTTAGCCAGGTTTTTCTGTCCAGGCTTTCTTCGGCCTTTTGATCGAGAAGACGCAATTCTTTTTCAAGCGCTCTGGCCTTATTGGCGTGCTCGGGTCGGATCCAGATTTCTTTTTTAACCAGACCTTTTTCCCGGAGGCGTTTGCGGTGTTCTCTTTGGTAATATGCTGATGATTTCACGTTCATGGATTGACCGTACAACCTTACATGTGAGGCGTCAACAGTTTTACATGTGATAATTTGGAAAGCACAAAAATCGGGGAGAGTTCTCCTCTCCCTCCCAGAGGGCGAGGGACAAAACATTTCCGCAGCAAGCGCGCATTAATCGTATATTTTGGAGAGAATGACCGAGATTTCGGCCGGGAGGTTTGGAAACTAGTCTTTCTTTCTTCGACGAAAGAGCATGCCGACGAGGAGAAGGGCAAACCATGGGAAGGTGGTTTTTCCGGTCGAGGAGCAACTCGCTTCCTCATTTTCAGAAGGATCGAATTCTTCAAGCTCTAAGACGAGTTCATCGACCTCGGTGTTCTGATATTCCAAAGGTACTTCTTGGATTTTCTTGCTGAGCGCGTCCTCAAGAAGTTGGGCGGAGCCTTTTACATTAAAGAGTGGCTTCTTTTCATCTTCAACCCTTTTCCAGGTGCCTGCCGTGGACTGGCGGATAAGGCTGGCGATGCCGTAAAAATCAAAGGCTAGCTCTCTGATATCAATGACCGATTCAACCGTATTGACAGCCGGATCGACAAGTGTCGATTGAACGGCGTACTGGAAGAAGCGTTGATTATTCGTCACCGGAGATCCTAAGGTATCGCCGTTGTTAAAGGGACCTTCCCAGCTTTTAGCGAGGACATCGGCTTCGCTGGAACCGCTTCGAAAGAAGACTTGGGCTAGCGATCCATTGGTTTGAGAAAAGTCAAAGGCGAGTACACCGAAGCCGCGTGGAACAAGGGCGTCAAAGACTTTTGATTCCAGACGTCCATCAAAATCAGATGTAAGCGCCCATTTTGCTGGTGCGGCCCAATCATAGGGGACCTCTGTTCCGATATCGTCGATCGTCACGCTGTGTTCAGGAAGGGGTGTACCAGATCGTGAGTCCATGGTGCCTTCGATTCGAAACTCGCGGGCGATAAAGCGAGCAAGATGGCCCCTGCGTCCCTGATTTCCCCACGAGGCGTTGATTCCCGTTTGAGAGGCTTGGCCTAGAACGGAGCCAAAAAATGACAGCGCCCCTGTAATCGAATAACTTGCCCTCAGACGACCTGAACAATTAAATCTTCCGTTGAGACCATGCATCCAGGATACTCGGCTACTATCGACTTCACGATAGAGCCAGAATTGACTTTGATTGCATTCCCATACTGGATAGGAGAGATTATTTAACCAGAAATTAATATAGGTAATGTCATTGGTGTTGCTTCGTACGGGGAGAATTTCATATAATTCTCCTGCATAATCGTAGGAGAACTGAACCGAGCGTAGATTCCCGGGTTGAGTAGCATGGAAAAGATGGCCCGTGCGGTTTTTAAATCCGGTTTCAGAATCGAGCAAAGTCGAGGTCCCAGCCGTCGGTCCACCCGACCAATCCGTTTGAACAAAACGTTCTTCAACATCGGATTGTACGGTGATGAGTCCCACATGCTTAATGTCGCCGGTGGTTCGAAAGAGCAAATTCACATCACGATCGGTGTCAAGGTAACGAAAGATTTCGTATCTATCGGCATCATAACCAAGGGTGTTTTTGTAGTTGGGCGTCCTTTCGTCATTTCTAATTCCGAAATTACGAATGGTAGAATTGGCCATATCGCCGGCAGCAGCAGGATCTGTTACCGGGTAGTTGTTTTTAGGGATAAAAAGATTTCCATCAATGCGCAGAGAATCGGAGGCGCCTTTGTCGCCATCATAAGTGACAAGATTCATTGCCACCGAGGACGCGTCGCGACGGGGTCCTAAGGTATCGGCCAATCCAATCGTCAAATCGCCAACAGAATGCCTTAGGAATCCGTCCCAAACCACCACTCGGCGCAAAGGCGCGAGGCTACTTTTAGTGACAACGACCAAGGTCCATCCGCCATATTGTTGCTTTCCAGTCG
>JALSKP010000134.1 GCA_026988815.1 Myxococcales bacterium
CCGGGCGAGTCTGCCGAAACGGCAAGCCAAAGATGGGTTGGATTTCGCGACAGCGATCGCCAACTTCGGAGTCGATAGGGGAATCGCTAGCTTTGAGCGTTTTTCTTTTCAAGCCAGAGACGGCTTGAATCATTATGCTATCCCCTTAGGACGATTCAATGTCAAACGACGTCCACAAATCGACCTTCTACTTACACTCGATAATTGGATCCAGCGTGCCTTGAATGCGGCTCGATCTGAGCACGCACCAGGAAGCATTAAACGCGCGGGGAGACGCTTAGAAAATGCGATCTACGCACTTACGAAATCCAAAACGAGCCCTTCTTTATTACAGTCTGTTCTTTTGGCGCTAATACATATCCAAATCGCTTTTGGGCTTAGTATTCATTGGGCCGAAAAAGAAAAGTTTTTGCGACCCTTGAAAATGCTAGACCCTAAATGGCTATTGGAAAGTGATGATGGTTCCGTCGAATTTTCGATTGCAAAGGCGTTGGCGTCCATCCAAGATCCAAATCCGTTGAGGATTTATCTGGAACCGATAAAAGCCATTAAGGCTAAGGGTAGTAAATATGGATATTATATTTCGTGGGACGCCCATAGCTTAGCTGTAGTCCCTGGAAACCTAAGTCCCTTTTTTGCGATGAATTGGATTCTTTCTCGCCGGCTCTTAGATATTAAAAAGGATTGTCGAGAAGAAATTACAGCCTATGTTGATGGCGCTAAATATGGCGTTGATCTTTGGATGATCGATCGATTCATCGTTGGTGATTTGGACTATAAAAAATTATGGGATCTCACCCGTGCTTTAAGCATGGTGGAAATGCCCGGGCCAACGTGGCCTCTGGAGGACGATTCGATCGAATCCCTAAACGAATCGCCGATATCAGATTCAACGACATCTTTTGGAGGATACGGACTACTAAAACTGTGTTTTCTTGGATATGATATCGGCGATAAAACAATCAAACTCAATCCGCGGATTTTAGCCATCGCTCAAAAGGGAAATTCACGTTGTTTTGAGGAAGCTTACCGGCGCCTTAACGCAAGTCGTATCCGACCCGCACTCACGAAGATTTCGCTTTCAGAGGATCTCATAAGAAAAATGAGCGCTTCTTTACTTATTCCTATTCACAAAAATGCAAAAAACAAACTTGTAAACTTAGTTACGAGACCTAAATAACTTACTCAATCTCAAAAGGAGAAAAATATGAATTTTGAACAGTTGAAAAACTACCCAAGACTTTTTATCGAAGTCGATCTTAAACCCGCCCAAGGAACGCGTTTCCAACCTACAGGATTCCCAGACCTTGGTGCCGCACTTTACGAGGACCCCGATGGACGATCGATGCTTTTGGTCGAGTCGGCTCAAAGTATGGCCAATCGGATGGAAAATATTTGTTGGGATGAAGCCAATGAGGATTTGATTCCTGCCCTTGATGGACTTCCCTATGTTGTGAGCCAGGTTGAAGAAGACGTAACAACCAATACCATTCTTGAGGCCCATCGTCTTAACTCGCCTTTTATTGTGAAATCGCGGCTCTTCCAAGATACGATTAAGCCCGAAATTGGGTTCGAAGCCAATAAACCCTTTGATCGAAGAAAACTCGCTAAAGCACTTTTGAAATACGATCCTTCAAGTCTAATTCACGGCATTTTTCTTGAGAAAGTCGGAGGCGCTGTTCGTCTTCCACGAATGCTCTCCGGATTTATTGAAGCTTCTAACGTCAATGTAGCCGCAAGTGGCGGTGTAAAGTTTGACCGCGTTCAACCGGCTACAGGAGAAAGCACCCCTTATGGAAAAGCGAATGAAGGTTATGGAAATGTCCCCTATCACCGAGATGAATACACGGGGAATTTAACCGCATATTTTTCCATTGATATTGCGTTGATGAAGGGATTAGGGATGGGGGAACATGCAGAAAATTTACTCATTGCTTTAAGTCTCCTCAAAATTCAAAAGGTTTTAGCCAACGGTATGCGTCTTCGTACTGCCTGCGATTTACTTACATTGGAAACACGTGTGAATGTAGGTGAGTTTACTTTACCGACACTTTCAGAACTTGAAGAGGCCTTACCTTCCTTTATTCAAAGTGCACGGCCGAACTTTGTAAGTCCGGCGATAACCAACGTAGAATTTGATATGAAAGTAAAAATAAAGTGAGAACGCTATGATTACAATTCGTTTTGAATTCCCAGGGTCAAGGTATCACGCCACACCTTACGGACATGAACCTAATGAGGGGCTTGTTGAATGGCCTCCAGCTCCATGGCGTATCGCGCGTGCACTTCTTGCCACCTATCATTTAAAAGTACCTGATCTAGATGAGAAGCTGGTGTTAAATATAGTAACTCACTTAGCAAGCGGGAGTCCTTCGTATAGCCTTCCCGAGGCTTCGCTCAGTCATACGCGCCACTACATGCCGCGAATCGATAAAAACGCGACGCGTTTGACCTTCGATACTTTTCTCCATATTGAAAAAGGCGGACAGCTTTTAATACAATGGAAGGATCTTGTTTTTACCGAAGAGGAGCATGCTGCACTTGGTAAACTTTTAAATAATCTTGGATATATCGGAAGGGCTGAGTCTTGGGTCCAGGCAACGCTCGTTGATTGCGAAGAGCTAGAAAGCCCTGATGCGAGCATCGATAGAAAGGAAGGTGACTTAGTCAAGTTGATGGCAATACTAGACGGGGCAGAACTTAACGAACATTTAGAAAAGCTTCGCGAAGTTGTAAAACAGAATAAGCTTTCAGAAAAACAAATGACGGCTGCAAAAAAGGGAAAGAAAATTCCAGAAAAACTCTCCCCCAAAGAGATCCTCAGTTGCGAAAGTAAAGTTCCGACCAATGCAAAAGAAGTCCTCGAACAAGACATCGCCAAATCTAGAAAACAAGGATGGTCCATCCTTCCTGGAACACGGGTTTTGAAATACCGTCGGCCTCCTCTGGAAGTTACAACACTAAGAACCGAGGGTAGACGAAATCGCGAAAAGCCCACCATCGCCCATTTTCATATTGCAAGCCAGGTCATTCCTCGCTTTACAGATTTTCTTCGCATTTCTGAAAAAATTCATCAAAAATTAGTGAAGGTTTCAGATGGGAAATCCAGTCATTTAAGAGGTACTGATGATTCTCGTCAGGCGCTTAAAAACCATCAACATACCTCGATATTTTTCGATACAGACAAAAAACGAGGTATTGGAAGTTTCACTTTGTATTGTCCAAAGGGGTTTACAGATCAGGAAATAGAAATATTTCAGAAGATGAAACCCCTTTGGGAGAAGGCGGCGACTATACAAATTATTCCCATTTTTGTCGGTGGTGAAAAAGATGCGGGAAATGATTTAGATGATTTTTTTGGAAGCTCCAAGGTGTGGAAATCTGCGACGCCTTTTGTTGGGACCAGACATCCAAAGAGAAACAGAAAAGGAGAGCCGAAATTTGGTAACATCTTAGTGATGCTTGATGGAAAAGAACAGTTTTTGCAAAAGGCGAGTCCTGTGCATGATCTTTTGCGATTACTCGAACTTGGTGGACATCCAATGCCGATTGCGATTCGAACGATCAAAGCAACGATAGTCGACGATAGGGAAACGGCCTGGAGATATTTTGGAAGTACTCGCAAAGGTGGAAAAGGAGCACGTGGTCCTGTAGCGCCGACCGGTTTTGAATTAGAGTTTGAGGAAGAATTAAAAGGTCCTCTAAGTTTTGGCTACGGGTCCCATTTTGGGCTCGGGCTTTTTACCTGTGTTTCTGAAAAGAAATGATCGGGCGTCTTTGAAAAAGGAATAGGAATGGATGAGGGACCTAGGTTTATTACCCTTCGTGGCGCAAATGAGTACGTATATTGTCCACGACTTTTTTGGTTGGAATGGGTGGCATCGGAATGGGAACACAATCATCACACCCTGGAGGGCAGTGATACCCACCGTGCGGTCGACAAACCCGGTGGTCAACTTCCCGCACCGCTTGACGGTGACGATTCTTGGCATTCACGCTCCTTATGGCTTTGCGATGACATTCTTGGAATCTCAGGCATTATCGATGTCGTGGATGTGATTGATTGCGATGCGGAGAGAAAGATTGTGATGCCCGTGGACAC
>JALSKP010000135.1 GCA_026988815.1 Myxococcales bacterium
CGGAAAACGACGCACGATGGAATACCGTCCAATACCGAATTGCTCAACAGTTAAACACGCCGCGCGAAGCCATTGTTCGGTACGCAAAACTTCCCGAATTCTTCGAAAAAGAAGAAGATCCAATACTCGACTTTCTCACCTTCTTTGCCTTACGCGATAAAAGGCACAAAAACGTTGAAAGCGAAAAAGCTGCTTACTTAAACGACAAGAAAAAATGGAAGAGTGCCTCCCAAGTGGACGCGATGCTTGAAAAGGAGGACCAAGGAGAAGGAAAGGATCTATCCGCTTTCAACGAAGATGCTCGTTCACTTTTGAAAACCTTCACCTCTATAGTGGACAATCCTTTGGACGTCTTTGGACGTCATCTAAACTTGGATAAAAACGAGGCGCTTTGGCAACGTGGAAAGAGCCAATATAATAAAACCTACGCCCTATCCGCCTTCCTAAGCAACGCAGACATTAGTAAATATGCCTACTTTTTTAAAAATCTAAAAACCAACGCAAAATCTCAGCTCCTGTCTCAGTTCATTGCAAAAGGAGTCGATAGTCAAGATTGCCAGGATCCCTACTCTACCCTTGGTCCTGAATTAGTCATGCGACTCGATGCTGAGGAAGACCAAAATAGATTGTTACTTTGGTATCTTTTTGAGGGTGTTCGCGAAAAATGTCGTAGTGACATTGCCTTCATCAATGCGGCAAAAAAGGCGAGTCAAGATTTGGCGACGATAGGGCCCAGCGTGATGATGAGCGTCTTGTCTAGGAAGAACATCACAACCGAGAGCATCGAAAAGATTTCCGACTTTGCACTAAACTTTTCCAAAGGCCCGCTATGTGTACGTTACCATCTTGGGCTTTCCTTTGCGCTTTTGAAAAAGAATACCTACATCGCTTCTCAAAAATATTTACGGCGCGCATCGCGTTGTTCAGAAGAAAAAAACCGCGATCAGAAGATATTGGAAGCCTTTTCCATCTACGAGCGAACCGGGCAGATCGAGGGCCTTCCAGAGATTGAGCACGCCTTGAAAAAAACGACCCACTCCGAAAAGAGTACTTGTCCGGCCCACCTTCCTCTTGCTTTTAACTATAACGCCTTGGTCTCAATCCAAACTCAAAAGGATTCCGAACGCTTCTCCGTAAAAGCCGCTGTGATACCCTTTGATAGTTCCAGTCGTGCGATCCAAGATGGCCTCAAAAAAATGAATCAGGTGTATTCTCTTTTGAAATCACACCGTTTTGAGAAGGCGGTAGAGGAGTTAAAGAACGCGAGAGAGATTTTTGAAAGCACCCGTTTTCTGCCTGGACTTCACCGTGTGAATTTCTTGCAAAAAGAACTGATTGAAGAAATTCCACCAAAGAAAAATGCAAAAGAAGGAAAAATCACCTTCAAACCCACCCCACGCTCGAACGAGATAATGGACGGTCTTTTTGACGCGGAGAAAGCGTCTTTACCTCCCAATGAGACGCTTAAACTTATTTTACTTGGACTCCCGCTGGAGAAAAGTATGACCCCCCCCGAGCTTTGCGATCCGATTCTCTTGCCGAAAGCAAAGCTTGTCATTGAATAAACGCATTATGCGAAAATCGTATCAATTCTTACTAAATCCTCAGAAGATAATTGTATCTGAGCCGCAGCGACATTGCTTTCCACTTGGCTTGGGGAAGACGCTCCAGTGATAACGGAGGAGATTTCTGGCCTACGTAAACACCAGGCGAGCGCGACTTGAGAAGGCGTATAACCGAGGTCCTTACTCAACTCTGAAAACTGACGAGACTTCACAAGATTCTCCTCATTGAGAGAATCACTTAACCAACTGGTTGTCGACGCTCGCGAGTTTTCTGGAACTCCCTCGTCGTACCTGCCCGCAAGTAACCCCTGCGCCAAGGGAGACCAAACAACCAAACCCATACCTTCTTCGGTGCACGTCCCCATTACAGACGATTCGATTTCCCGATCAAGTAAGTTGTAACGCGGTTGTTCAACAACAGGTTTGTAGGCACCATATTTTTCTGAAACCCTATGCGCTTGGCTAAGTTGCTCAGAGGACCAAACGCTCGTTCCCCAATACAATATTTTACCTTGGCGAACCAAATCGTCCATCGCCCGAAGCGTTTCTTCTAAGGGTGTCTCCTCATCAAATCTGTGACAAAAGTACATATCTAGATAATCTGTCTTAAGACGTTTTAGAGATTTTTCACAGCTTTCCATAATATGTTTGCGGCTCAAACCGCGGTCGTTGGGGTTGTCCGACATCGGCCAAAAAACCTTACTTGAAAGAACCAAGTCGCTCCGTTGATAATCGACAAGTAATTTTCCGGCCACACTTTCGGCCTCGCCTTTCGCGTAAATATCGGCAAGGTCAATGAAGTTGATCCCCAGGTCGATGGATTTTTTTAAAATACCGTGGGAGGTCTTATCGTCGATCGTTCCTCCCATCGTAATCCATCCTCCGATCGATACCGAACTCACTTTCAAACCTGTTTTTCCAATTCTTCTGTATTCCATCGTTGCTCCTTTTTAGACCTTCTAATTACCATTTTTAGGGGAGAATAGAATCGTTCTTTAAAAAATTTAGCACACTTAAGAATCGACCTTTTCGGAATCCTGAATATTTTGGCCAACGCGTTACTCTATTGTATCTTCTTACATTGTTGAGTAATTATGCTTAGGTTTTCTACGTGTATCTGCTGCGAAGGTTTGGAATTTTTGGGAGGTCAGCTCTCGTGTTTCGATTGGACGGATTATGGAGTAGATCAATGCCAGGGGGTAACCCAAATCGCTGTCGGAGGTAGCTTTTCCTGTGCGATAAAAGATGACCAAACAATCAAATGTTGGGGCGATGGTAGTGACAACAAACTTAACTCCCCAGGAGAATTAGTCACCCATATCGCGGCAGGGGAGATGCTTAGTTGCGCGATTCTAGAAGACGATTCTTTTCACTGCTGGGGAAAAGGAAGAGAGGGATAATTGTTCCCTGAATCGTTCTAAAGATGCCCTTTACTTTTTCGCTAGATTCGGCGTTTGACGGAGCGCGAGGGAGGTGAAAATAAAAACAAGAAGGTAGGAAAAGGCGACAATAAAAAGAAGGTTTTTATATCCTAAAATGATGGATCCATATTCTAAACATCCTCCCAGAAGGGCTCCCATAAGATTCCATCCAAAACTCTGCGTTCCTTTTTCAGACTGCATTAAGGTGAGCGAAAAAATGATATTCGCGAGAAAAATAGGCCCCAAATAGAGCACTATTGCCGCGATACTTCGCAGCCATACGCCGTCCAACTGAAGCAAATCTGGGGGACGGATATAGTATGCAGAAATAAGGGAAAGGAAGAGCAGTACATAAAAAAACCAAAGAAACTTGAAGCTCGGTTTCATTTTCTGAACATAGAGATTGGCCAGGAAAACCAAGGCCAAAACCCCTGCAAAAACAACCGAGTTCACCATCCAAGTCGTGCCAAATAAAATAGTAAACTGCACAATCGATGATGTTTCCAAAAGCAAGAAGGCAACTCCCATGAAAAAGAATCCCAGTGAGAAGGAGCGCTTTTTTTCGCTATCCTTCTCACGACGTTTGGCAAAAACGAACCAGCATAAGGACACAAATAGAGTAAACCCAAGTCCCAAATAATAGTAACCTGGTATACGATCTGTTTGTAAATATAGAAAAGGCCAATCATCGCTTGGCAAGTTTTTCGTAAAGGGATCATCCGAATCTACAATCGCGCCGTTGGGCACCGTCGAGCCGCTAATCATGATACCCTCTGTTTGTCCGAGTTTTCGCGAAATCGGCGGTCTCTTAAACACCTTCGAAAGCATCATGGCGATGCGATTTTGAACGGACTCGCTGTGATAGGCATTATACAACATGAAAACGCCATCGGGTTTCAAAATTCGCTTTACCTCCTGAAAGGATTCCATCGTGAAGAGGAAAGATTCCAAACGAAGCGAAGAACCCGAGAATCGCACCAAAGAGTCGGTCCTGGCGAAAATAACGAGATCATAGGATTTGGCATCTGCTCGTGTGATGACACCGCGCCCATCATCAATGATAAGATTTACACGTGGATCCTCATAGGGTTTATCCTTGTTGAATTTTCTTGCC
>JALSKP010000136.1 GCA_026988815.1 Myxococcales bacterium
TTTCTTCTTTTCGCAGGTTCTTGCGCAGACTTTTGTACCCTTTATGAAGATCGCCTAAGGCACGACTTGCCGACGCTCGTACCAGCGGTGATGCATCATTGCTCGCCGCATCTTCGATTTTTTTGCTGGATTTTTGCGCCTGAAGAATAGCCAGCCGTCTCAATCCCATTGTTCGGATGCGAGCATCATCGCTCGCCAATGCTTTTTCGGCACGAAGGATCGTACGTGTCCTGGGTTCGGATTCCATACGTCCACGTCGCGTGGAATTTTTACATCCCGATTCCAAATCGCGTTCCGAACAACGGATTCTAATATGAAAGTGGTCGTCATGGGGCAGGGCGGATCGGGGGACCAATAATAGCGCATCGGCTCTGGCAATCGTCTTTTTGTTGACCTTATTTTCCCTCGCATAATCGAGGAGCATCTTTTTCAAAGGACCAGAAATAAGAATGAGCTGAAGATTTCCTTTTGCGCTTTTGAGCAAACCCTCGATGAGGGTCCAGTTTTTAGGCGTGTCAAAAAGGTAAACTTCACCGCTATCTGTTTCGTGTTTACCCTTCTCATCCATGGGTAATAAATTGGGGGCCTCGACACTTAGACCCTCTTCGTTGGTCATAAAAAAAGCGAGGTCTGCATCACGTCCGCTATTATGAGACACAGAATAGGGGATATCTCCTCCGCCGACGGCCGAAAAATTCCCAACAAAGGTAACAGTATCGGGATGTTTTTCGCGGACGTAGAGGGCAGCGCCTTCTACCAATTCAACCATTTGGTCGGAGGTATAAATCAGGTTTCGCCCGGCGTGGGCACGCAACATTGAGACATTAGGGTGAGGGTATTGGATGGCTCGAGCGGAGATGAGATAGCCGAAGGACACGTTTCCAATCGATCTCGAAATTGTTTGGTCCTCGCCTGGGAGGTAGGGGAAGGATGGGATGCGGGTTGCAGTTGGCGGCATTTGCCAAGAATCTACGCGGATTTCGTTTGGACCGCGTTTGGCAACAGGCTCTTTTGAGATGACCGTCGTGGTTTCTTTTTTGGCAAGTTGGGGACCGCTCGGAACACTCGGTGTTGATAGAGGCACACACGAGAAGGCGAAAAAGAGGAAGGCGCTGGTAAGATATTGACGCTTGGATTTGAAGGGATTTAGACAGCTAAAATGCATAGGCGATTTATTCTTCTTCTGAGATTGACTTTTCGTAATCCGTTGGTGCGGCGGCAATCATGCTAATTTCTACGGTCACGTCTTTGGGGAGTCGACTGACTTCAACGGTTTCTCTGGCCGGTGGTGCTGAATCGAAATAATTCGCATAGATTTCGTTCACCAACGTAAAGTCGTTCATGTTTCGGAGGTAGATTGTGGTTTTCAAGACGTGGTTGAAATCCAATCCGGCGGCTTTGAGAACAGCGCGTAAATTTTCCATAATGCGAGTGGTCTGGGTTTGCACATTACCGTTTACAAGTTCACCGGTTTCGGGATGAAGGGGGATTTGTCCCGAACAAAAGAGAAGTCCGTTATACCCTACCGCTTGAGAATAGGGTCCGATCGCACGAGGAGCGTCGTTGGTGTCCACGATTACTTTTTTATTGCTTTCTTTCATTATATAGCTCGTTTTTAGTTAAAAGATTCGCTTTTATGCGAAGATCTGATGTGTTAGTGTCTTCCCACTAGCCATACTGTATTTTATTTTTTTCAGCAACCTGAGAGCCTTATCGTCTCCTCAGAATGCGGGAAGAGATGGCGGCCAAGATGGGATTTTTACGGAGACATGGATGTCGATAACACGTAGTCAAGAACTAATATCAATCTACTCACAAGCGCGAGACATCGCCAGATCTACAGGGAAAACCTTTAACTCTGGGCATCTGCTGTTGGCGCTATTTACGAGCCCCAATGAAGCGGCAATCGTTCTAAAAGACAGACGTATTACGATTGATGTTTTGCTTGAAGGCATCTCAGGATTTGTGGAAGAGAGCGGCGAAATTCTAGAAAAAATAGAACTTCGTTCCAAGCGAATCGCCGCGGGATCGAATGCGCCCAGTATCAATTCTCTTCATCTTTTAGCGGCTTTGATTCGGGAAAGAAAAGGGTTCGCCTACAAGCTTATCGAAGATAGCGGCGAGTCTTTGCAAACCATTCGAACGGCGGTGATGAGTTATGCGACAGGGTCTAGAAAGATACCTCAGAAGAGAAAAGCGCTCGGTCAAGCCCAAGAAGAAAGTGTTTACGTGACCGTTTCTCGCGACCTTAACGAGGAATCAGCGCCGAGCGCAATTGGGATTCATCCCTCGCTTTCGCCGCGTTCTGGGCGCGTTGAATCAATGGTTGTCAGCGAAATAATAGTTGAGAGCAACCCAACCCAAGTTAAAAGTCAGGTATCAGAATCGATGAGTGGCGTGCTGAGGCGTCGACCAGAATCACTTCTCTCGAACGGCGATAGTGATGAGACGATACCCTCGTTTCTGCAAAAGCGCGAAGATATTCCGGCAGAAAAAGGTCTTTGTGATGGGCCCACCGAAGAAACGCAAGTGAAAGAGCATGCGTTAAAAGAAGCCAAAAGCACGGCGAGGAAACTGGCGGAAAGTTTGTTTCAAAAGCGAAACGAAATGCTAAAAAAGGTCGAAGAAAAGTCCGAAGAGGGAGAAAGCAAAGGAGACGGTTTTCGTGTCGCCAAAGGCGTGCCTCTCTCAAAACTCCCAACCGAGGCACCTTTATCGCCAGCACGAGCGGCGACCGTCCGTCCAGCTGAACCCAAAGGCGCAGGACTCGCGGCGGCCTATCGTTTGGATCCAGAAATCTATCCGACCCTCTGTAAATTCGGACGTAATGTGACCGAGGAAGCAGCGCTTGGATTGATCGATCCGGTGATTGGGAGAAGTAAAGAGATCAACCAACTTATCGATATCATTGGAAAGAGAAGAAGTAATAATCCTATTCTTTTGGGAGAAGCGGGTGTCGGAAAAACGGCCATTGTTGAGGGCCTTTCTCGCGAGTTTGTTCGTCTGGCAAACGATGGAAAAAAACTTGGCAAACGTGCGATCATTGAACTCGAAATTGGTCGCCTCATTGGCGGCACCCATTTGCGCGGCGCCTTTAGCGAACGTTTGCATCAACTAAAAGATGAGGTCAAACACGCCGGTGGAGATGTCATTGTTTTCCTCGATGAAATTCACACGTGGATGAATGCTGGCGGCGGCGGAGACGGAAGCGATGCCTCTAATACTTTGAAGACCGGTTTGGCCAGGGGAGAATTTCCTTGTATCGGTGCAACAACAATTGACGAATTTAAGAAATTCGTTGAAGCCGATCCGGCTTTTGAACGTCGTTTTGATATGGTCCTTGTCGAAGAGCCTGACGTCGAAACGGCCACCGAAATTGTGGCAGGGATTCGTACCCACTATGAGGAGCATCACGGTATTTCTATCACCGATGATGCACTTGAAAGTGCGGTTCGATTATCTCAGCGTTTCATCCACGAACGGCGTTTGCCAGATAAAGCCATTGGCGTTCTTGACCTCGCCGGTAGTCGAGCTGCTCGTACGGGCTTGGATACAGTCGGTCGAGAAGAAGTTGCAAAAATTGTTGCCGAGCTGGCAGGTATTCCGCCCGAGCGCCTGACCCAAAGTGACCGAGAACGCTTTCTTAATATGGAAGGTTTGATCGAAAAAGATGTCATCGGTCACGAAAGCGTGGTGAGCCGATTGTCAGAAGTTATTCGAAGAAATTATGCGGGCTTTCGTTCAAATCGTCCCATCGGTAGCTTCCTTTTTCTAGGGCCGACCGGCGTCGGAAAGACCGAGCTCGTTAAGGTTCTCAGCGATTTTCTCTTCCACGATCGCGACGCGATGGTTCGCTTTGATATGTCAGAATTTATGGAGTCTCATTCTGTGAGTCGACTTATCGGAGCGCCTCCAGGCTATGTCGGTTTTGAAAGCGGCGGGCAGCTAACGGAGGCGATTCGTAGGCGTCCTTACCAAGTTATTCTTTTTGACGAGATCGAAAAAGCACATCCTGACATACTAAATTTGCTTCTTCAGCTTTTTGATGAAGGTAAACTTACAGACGGTCGAGGCCGCAAAGTCGATTTCTCAAACAC
>JALSKP010000137.1 GCA_026988815.1 Myxococcales bacterium
TACTTTCAACAACTGAATTTCCTTCTTTCCTCTGACCGAGGGCATGCTCTCCCTGCCAAACACCAATCGACCAAAGATTGGCTAGCGCGGAATAGAAGGACATAATATCTCCCGCTTTGGGATGATTTGTGTAGAGCGCTTTATGGGCTTTTTTGGCTAGAATGTCTGATACAAAGGAGGTCTGAGCACGTTTGGGCCCCACCTCTATAAATACCCGTGCACCATCCTCGTACATCCTTTCGATCAACGCGATGTACTCAACTGGAGCTGCCACTTGTTCGGACAATAAATCGCGAATTTTATCAGGCGCATCTGGACCAGTTGGATAGAAATCACCAGTCACATTGGTC
The DNA here is from genome assembly GCA_026988815.1 of Myxococcales bacterium. GTDB lineage: Bacteria > Myxococcota_A > Bradymonadia > Bradymonadales > Bradymonadaceae > CALJNB01. The sequence goes on from JALSKP010000137.1 coordinate 351, forward strand.
AGAATTGGAATCGACGGCGCAGAGATTTCAATCGTAGAAAGATGGCTTCGAAGCGGAACACTCGCCGCAGCGACAACTTTACTATGAAAAGCGTGCGATACAGGAAGAATAATCGTTGAAAGGCCCATGTCGCGAAAGACTTTTTCAGCTTTCTCAACAGTCTTTGTTTCACCAGCAACGATCGTTTGATTTGGACAATTCTTGTTCGCGCAAACCGCGTACCCATCAATTTGTTTTAAAACTTTTTCGACCGTATCTGCATCCGTCGGAACGCCCAACATTAGACCACAATCCCCGTTCATCGGAGTCGCATTTGCCATCTCGGTTCCACGTGCGGCGACGGTCTTTAAGGCTGAAGGGAAACTCATCACCCCAGCGGCAACACAGGCACCATATTCTCCCAAAGAATGCCCAGCGACAACGTCGGGACGAATGCCTAAAAAGTCCAAAAGACGAAGAAGGGCAGTATCAGCAGTTAGAACGGCTGGCTGCGTAATTTCGGTTTTCGTGAGCGCTTCAAAAGCGTCAATCTCATCAACGTTTTTGGGCGGAAAAATGATGGCGGAAATGTTTTTATCAAGGACTGGAAACATGATTTCGTCAGCTTCGTGGAAGGTGTCTGCGACGATCTCAAAGCGTTCTTTCAAATCCGAAAGCATGCCCAGATATTGGGAGCCTTGTCCTGGAAAAAGCATTGCAACTTTTCCTTCATTTGAGGTCTCCGAAAAGAATACACCTTGGTTTTGAAGGAGTCTCCATCCTTTGTTTTTCGATAAGGCTTTTTGTGTTTTTGTGACTTTCTTTTTCAGGTCAGCCATATCTTTAAACACGATTGAAACGCGAACCTTTCCGCTCCGGACCTCCGGCGAGAAAGAGATACGATTCTCATTCACAGCCTCCTCACTGTGGGTTCCCAGTCGCTTAACAAAACGATTAAAACTCTCGACTAATGCATCGTAACTATGCGCTTCAAAACCGAGAATACCGTCTTCAAAATCTGCCATTATATTTCTCTTCGCTTCTTTACTTTCAGGGGCTGTAGAGGGGCTGGGTGTAATGTTTTTCTTTGTCATTGGTGCTGAAGCAGCCGGTCTAGAAATGAACTTTGTAGACCCCATCGAGGGATCAAATTCTTCAAGAATGGCGTGGAAGTTCGTTCCACCAAAACCGAAGGCACTGATACCAGCACGACGTGGAACGCCTGCCTCAATCTCCCAGTTTTCGAGCTCTTTCTGAACGCGAAAAGGCGTCCCTTCGATTTCCAAAGCAGGGTTTTCTTTTTCTACATTGATAGTAGGCGGTTTTACTTTATCTCTAAGAGAGAAGGCGATTTTGATCATGCTCGCTGCGGCGGCCGCAGACTTCAGATGGCCGATCATCGACTTTACGCTTCCCAAACCAATCTCGAATTTCGGAGCTTCATCTTCCGCAAAAACGTCTCTTACGCTTCGAAATTCAGCGGGGTCGCCGACTGGCGTGCTTGTTCCGTGCGCTTCGATTAAAGAAACCGTACTCGGTCCGAACCCGGCATCGGCGTAAGCCCGTCGGAGCGCATGTTTTTGGCCACGTGGATTTGGAGCAGTGATAGCCTTTCCTCGGCCATCACTGGAACCGCCGATTCCACGAACAACGGCGTATATAGAATCGCCATCCCTTATCGCATCTTCCAAACGTTTTAAAATAAGGATACCCACACCTTCTCCCATCACAAAACCGTTCGCTTTGGCGTCGAAAGGACGTGAACCGGTATCGGAGAGTGCCCCAATTTTTGAGAACTTCACAAAGGTGGGAGCGCCCATCGCACGGTCGGCACCGCCCGTTACGACCATGTCAAATTGACCTGAACGTAAACCAAAAATAGCGCTTTCCATCGCCGCCAGTGTTGATGCACATGCGGCATCACAGGTGTAGTTTGGACCACGTAGATCAAAGAGTTGTGCGACTCGACCTGCGACGATATTTGCGAGCTCGCCCGGCATTGAATCTTCATTAATCGTTGGGCTTTTACTTTGGATTTTTTTCGAAACGCTTTCAAGGAGCGCCTCAATTTGTCCCTCGCTCATATTGCCGAACGAAAGATCGCCAATCGAGGTACGAATCGCTTGTCTAATTTCGGCAACCTGAACACGAAGATTCGTATCGTCGCGAAGATCGCCGCCCAGGGCGTTTCCAAGAATGACCGCACAACGGTCGCGATCGAAATCCTTTTTATCGTATCCCGAATCTTGGAATGCTTCTTTGACCGCCGAAAGCGTAAGAAGTTGTGTCGGATCGGTGCGCTGCACCAATGTGGGAGGGAGACGAAATCCTTTTCGGTCGAATTTGAAGTCGGTGATCCATCCACCAATTTTGCTATAGGTTTTGTCGGGAGCGCTTCGGTCTGGGTCCCAATATAAATCTGCATCCCAACGGTCTTTAGGAACCTCTTGAATAGAGGATACGCTGTTTTTGATGTTCTCCCAAAATTCACCAGCCGAATGTGCTCCGGGCAGGCGAGCGCCCAACCCTACAATGGCAATTGCTTTGCGTCCGTCTACTTTCATCGATTTTCTTCCTCTGAAGCTATCTAAGTAAATGCTTACTTACTTAGGGTTCCATAACTGAGACATTTAGGATTAGCAAGCAGGGATGCGCCAAAAAAGCGAATGTCGAGTCGGTTTTGGGAGGTTGGATGTGGATTACTCCACCTTGTTGCGTCCCTCTCGAGTTTTGAGAATGGCCTCGGTCAATGCTTGATTTCCGTTCCTTTCATCAAAGCGTTTTGCAAGGTCGATGGTTTGGTGCTCAAAGTAAAGCTTCGCCGCATTCTTATCTTCTAACTGAAGTCCCACAAAGATAAGAGGGAAAGTCGGCTCGCTTTTCTCTTCAGCGAAATACCATTCCGCAGAACGATAAAAATCCAATCTTTGATCTAGTTCTTTTGTTTTAAAAGCGAGTCGTAAAAAGTGAGAGATGAGTTTATCGGCGCCCTCGAAATCGCTCTGTTGAATGAGAATCTCTAAAAATTTAGCTGACGTGGAAACCATATCGCTTTGGGCAGGATAGAGCCCAGACAATAGACGCATTTTGGCGTGTTGAATCTCGTTTTCGTTGGTGAGAAAGGGGAGGACAAGGGCGTGGGAGTCCAGTGGAATGCGATTACAAGACTCCGAAGATGAAAGAAGTTTGCGGTAAAGATGAAGCGCTTTCTTAATACCCCTTTCAAGCACCTGGTAATATATTTCGAAGTGTAATTCACAAGCGATACAACGCGCGTGCTCTGGACGAATCGCCTCCGACTTCCATTTTTTGCGATAAATGTGGGCTTTTTCAATAGAGCCGGTTTCGATGGCGTTGAGCCAGATATACATGTAGTGGGCTCGAAGACCAAAGTTATGCCTTTCAAAGCGTTTCGCGATATCCTTTTCAATCGAATCGATCTGGGACAATGAAATCGTGGGAAAGGAAACCATACAGCGGTTGATCCATTTAGATGACCAGAGGAGGTAAAAACTTTCCTCCAAAGCGAAATCTTTTTCGGCATCGAATTCAGCGATGCACGCCGTGTAGGCAACGAGAGCTTTATCAATGTCGCCGCTGAACACTGCCGATTGAATAATTTCGATGCGAAGGTTGTAAGAAAGATTATCTAGGTTTTGTGCGTCGCTAAAGGCGAGAAGGTTTTCCAGTCTGCCGGTTTTTGATTCCGAGTCCTCGACACTCCAGAGCTCTTCGAGTGCGCTCCATATTTCGAATTCTTTCATTTT
>JALSKP010000138.1 GCA_026988815.1 Myxococcales bacterium
AGTCGAAACGGTATCGCCGTGAATGGAACCTTGATTAGTCGCCAAAGAGAATTATACGGAGACGACAAAGTTCTTTTGGGCGATGTCGAACTTACGATCGACGCTCAATCTCAAATTTTCGAAAACACACCGAGCCGTCAGTTGGTCGATCTAATTTTCGAAGAAAAATCGATCCGCGATAGTTCTGCGGGGCTCGTCCCGCTCGATCTTGACACGGGGCCTTCCCTTCGCGGTCTGACTTCGGGGATCATTAGCCGCTTACGCGGAAAACCCGAACAGAGCGTTAACGGAGGAGAACCTGTTTTACGTGTACTGAGAATCACGGAAGATTATATTCCCAGAACCGTTTTTAGAATCGCGCCTTTTACCTTTCGTTTGGAACTGGGTGAGTTGTGCTGGATTCGACCTACACTCGATCTTGCCCAGATGCCTTTAGACTCTTTTGAAAACGTAACGCATTTTACCTTCGATGAGAGGGAGGACGCCGCCTCAAATCCTGGCAGTGCTATTCTTTTACGGTCCTATTACCGGCTAAAGGGAGCATTTGAAGTTGTTAATTTTCGTGAAAGCGCGCGTTCAAGCGATGGGCTACGTGTTTTTTCGGAGAGGTCAACCTTTGAGCCTTTGGAATTAAAGCTTTACTAAATCGTTCGAATCTAGACGCTCCTTTTATCGAATAGTTGAAAAATCTTTTCTGTACAAAATGCTTCAGACGAATACGATCTAAAGACACAAAGAAGTTGAGGTCCTTTTGGAAATAATGAGTTATGTAGCTGGCGCTTTTGGTCTCCTTTTTGTTTTGATATTGATCTACGATCTTATTCAAACCAAACATGCGATTCTTCGTAATTTTCCTATCATCGGTCATTTTAGATATTGGTTGGAGGCTATTGGCCCCGAGTTAAGACAGTATATTGTGACTTCCAATAACGAAGAGAAACCCTTTTCTAGAGACCAACGCCGTTGGGTCTATGCTTCAGCTAAAAAACAAAATAACTATTTTGGATTTGGTACCGATAACGATCTGGAATCCTCTCCCAATTATATCATAATAAAACAGTCTACTTTTCCGGCCCGGGAACCTCATCCCGGCGACGAGGACTACGATCCCAAATACAATATCGCCTGCTCTAAAATTATGGGTGAACACCGACAACGTAAACATGCCTTTCGCCCTGAGTCCATTTTGTACTCCTCTGCAATGAGCTATGGGTCCTTATCCAGCGCCGCCGTTTCGGCGATCAATAAAGGGGTAAAAATTGCCGGAGGTTTGCACAACACCGGCGAGGGCTCGATTGCAAAACACCACGATCAAGGTGGCGATTTAATCTGGCAAATTGGAACGGGTTACTACGGTTGCCGGGATAAAAATGGAAATTTCGATATCGATATGCTGGTTGATAGATGTGCTCAACATCAAGTTCGGGCCATCGAATTTAAACTGAGCCAGGGGGCAAAACCTGGTCGAGGCGGCGTGCTTCCTGCGGCCAAAATTACAAAAGAAATTGCAGCAATTCGCGGCATTCCAATGGGACAAGATTGTATTAGTCCAGCAGCCCATAGCGCGTTTTCGTCGGCCGATGAAATGCTTGATGTGATCGAGGCGGTGGCCGATGCGACGGGGCTCCCCGTCGGCATTAAAAGTGCCGTTGGTATGATGGATTTTTGGGAAGACCTCGCCGATATAATGGCCAAGGATTCCGGACGGGGTGTGGATTATATCGTCGTTGATGGATCAGAGGGCGGAACAGGCGCAGCACCACTGGTCTTCTCCGATCATGTCTCCCTTCCCTTTAAGCTTGCCTTTGTACGCGTCTTTGAAACCTTTAAGCAGCGCGAACTCAACGATAAAATTATTTTTGCAGGCAGTGGTCGTTTGGGATTTCCTGAACAAGCGTTAATGGCGATGGCGATGGGTTGCGATCTTATCGGGCTCGCGCGCGAAACGATGTTGGCCATCGGATGTATTCAAGCTCAAAATTGCCATACCGGTCATTGTCCCACAGGTGTGGCAACACAAAATAAATGGCTGGTTCACGGTCTAGATCCAACAGATAAAGGTGCGCGCTTAGCAAATTACTTCATCACCCTTCGCAAAGAAATTCTTCTCCTTTCTCGCGCTTGCGGGTATGATCACCCCTCAAAAGTGACGCCAGCTCATTTTGAAATTTTGGACGATAATTTTAGTTCACGTCCTCTTAAAGAAGTTTTCGGAATTCAATAGGAAATTTGAAAGAATCTGATAAAAGCGCATTATGAAAGATGCCAATAACACACAGAATACAATTTCTATCCGTCTCTCTGGAGAGGTTTCCACCAAATCTTCAAACACGAGAAGACGTTTTCACCAGCGACTTATCCAAAACATAAAAGATGCTCTGAAAAGAGAGGGCATCAAAAATCGTGTTTTCGATAATTGGTACCGTATTGATGTAGAATGCGACGACCCTCGCGCAAAAGATGTGCTCTCTCGCGTGTTCGGGGTTCAAATGTTAAACGATGCATATGAAGTCCAGTACACCTCCCTTGAAAACCTTGTTGAACAAACGATTCCATTTTTTAAAGAACAGGTGCGTGGAAAGAAGTTCGCGGTAAGAACACGCCGTGCTGGTCAACGAGAAGCGATGGCATTTACATCCCTCGAGTTGGATAGAGCCGTCGGTTCGGCGCTCTATGATTTTTCCTCAGGCGTGTCCTTAGATCACCCAGAAATTACAGTTGGAATCGAAGTACGCTCCGATCGTGCTCTGTTTCATATTGGCGATTTAAAGGGGCCAGGCGGGCTTCCTTGTGGTGTTGAAGGTCGTGCACTTTCCTTGATCAGCGGCGGTTTTGACTCGGCTTTATCGTCATGGTTGATGATGCGTCGTGGCGTCGATTTGGATTATCTCTTCTTTAATCTCGGCGGTCCCGAACATACGAGAAATGTTATAACGGTCTTGAAACGCTTGACCGATAAATGGGCGTTTGGTCATTCTCCAAAATTAAACGTCGTTGATTTTCGTCCCGTCGTCGCGGAAATGAAGGAACGTTGTCCGAAGAAGTATTGGCAAATTTTACTCAAACACCACATGTTTCGCGCTGCCCAATATCTCGTCCAACATACCCGTCGTCACCTTGGCATTGTGACCGGCGAGGCTATCGGGCAAGTGTCAAGTCAAACCCTATCCAATCTTGGAGCAATTGAGGCCGGCCTTTCGATTCCGATTTTCAGGCCTTTGGTGACCTACAATAAAGATGAAATTATCGAACAAGCCAAAAGAATCGGGACCCATCGTGTGGGCGAATCTTTTCCGGAATTTTGCGATTTGGCAGGCGGCAGAGTTGCGACAAAAGTCAGCCCTGATGAGTTAGCCAAGTATACCCAAGAGGTCAGCGAAGAAACGATGATGCAGGTTGTCCATCAACGCCGCATTTTTAAGTGTAGTGAGCTATCTTTGGATTTAGTAGAAGATGTTACTATTCCTGAGGTCCCAGAAGGCGCAACGATTCTCGATCTAAGAGAGCCTCATCATATTGAACGCGAGCCTGTTGAGGGTGCGATTGCGATAGGGTTTGACGTTGCGCTTGAACAAGCACAGCTGCTGCCCAAAGGCCCCGTCTATGTGGTCATCTGCCAGGTTGGATTGAAGAGCGCTTATGTTGCCGAAATCATGCGAGCGATGGGTCATCAGGTTTATTCTTTGAAAGCGAAATTAGAAAAAATCGATCCTCGCGATTAATACAAGTTTTAAGCGTGGGGACCCAACATTGGAAATCCAAAATCGTAGGTTGGTGTTGACCGAGCGAAGCGAGGAAACCCAACATCACCCAAATCCAATTAGGTATCTTTTGAGTAGTTTCTTCTTTGAGAGGTCGCGCGCGCAATCTCTCTGGCTGCCTCGCGTTTCTGAATTGCATCGCGCTTATCGAAAAGTTTCTTACCGCGACAAAGTCCGATTCTGGCCTTCACGTGAGAGCCTTTAAAATACAGTTCCAAAGGAATGAGGGTATAGCCAGCCGTTTCGATTTTCGTCCGCAGTCGATTGAGTTCGCGGCGATGCAAAAGAAGTTTTCGCATACGATCAGGCGCGTGATTT
>JALSKP010000139.1 GCA_026988815.1 Myxococcales bacterium
GGGCCGATTATGTGAGTGCGTATAAAAAGATCATCCAAAGAGAAGACGTCGATACCTCAAAAATAATCTACCATGGCCGATCTTTGGGAGGCGGCGTGATATGTGCTTTAGCAAATCTCCGTCCGCCAAATGTTCTTATTTTAGAGTCAACTTTTACGAGTGTTGAGGCCATGGCCGATACTCTTTTCCCCTTTGCATCAAAACTTGTGGTCGACCCTTTTCGTTCCTTAGAGGTCGTCGCAAAACTCGATATCCCAGTACTAGTCATGCACGGAACACGTGATGAAATCATCCCTTTTTCGCAAGGAAAAACACTGGTAGGCGCGGCGAAGGAGGGAACATTTATTCAATACCTTGCTGGGCATAATGATTTCCCGCCGGATTCGAAAGTATACTGGAAGGACATCGAAGGTTTTCTAAACACTGCTTTTAAGTAACCGACGACGGTGCATTTAAAAAAAGCGAGGCAAGGCCAAGCTACAGAATATTAAGGAGAGAACACCGAAAGGCTTTTAGAAGCGGACCTGAAGTCCGGCTTGAATGTCCAAGTTGACCGAGGTATCGGGCACGAGGATCATGAGGAAAGTATCCGCGTAGAGACTCAAGGTATCGTCGACAACGGGGAACATTAATCCGCCACCGAGTCCAAAATGGAACCAACCGGTACGGACCGTATCGCGGATAAAACAGAAATCGTTTCCATTCACATCGGTCTCAATTGCACGTCCGGTACAGATGGATTGGTTCGCGCTTGACCGCAACTGCAACCAGTTACGAACACGACCAACGCCGGTGCCGACGGAAGAGTAGAAAATCGAATCGCCGAAAAGGTACTTATATTTGAGTCTCATCATACAATCAACGGGGGCGCCGAGACCGAAACAAGGAACTTTTGTATCCCAGAATCCGCTTCCGGGATCTAAAGAAGACGAGTTCTCCAAGCCGTCAAAATTTTGTGTTGGCGCGAATTGAATTCTAAACTCTAAACCGAGTTGCATTTGTTTATTGATAACCGCACCGAAGCCAACATTTGCGTGACCAAATGCAGCAACAATTCCTGCTTTGACGTCTCGGGTTGGGTTTGCGGTAGGAGAATTATTCTCGCCGCCGGTGAGAAAACCAATTCCGGTACCGAAGGAAAGATCGATGAAAACGACTTTTTCCGACGCATCTTTGGGATTTTTTTCCTTAGGATCTTTTTCGTCTGCTTTCTTTGTATTTCCGGAGCCCATAACAACAACATTATTGGGCGCCGTATCGTCACCCGCTCGGGCGATAACTTTCCCGCCACGATCTTCGGCGGTAATAAAGTAGTCGAGTTGGGAGGTGTAGATTTCATCACCTGGAATATCGACACTAAAGGTGGTCGCGTTCTTCGGGGTAAGTTCGAACTTTTTAAACGCGCTCTCTTCGAATCGACGGAGATGAAAGAACATTTTAAAAACAGGCATTTGCGTCGGAACATTCACGCTAATTTTTAGATCTTCTCCGGCATTAGCAATGCTAATAACATCGTGCTGAAAACTTCCCACATTGGGTTCGCCGGTATTGTCGCCTAATTTTTTAGGCACTTTAGCTTGGGCACGTTTCAGGATTTTTTCCAAGATGGGTGTTCGATACACGCCAGGAATATCGATCGCGGGGTCTGCACGAACAGCTTCAATGAACTGCTCTTCGGCTTCACTCTCTTCACCGTTGGTCGCAAAACGGACGATGCCCAACATAATATGAAGTTTGGCAACGGTGAGACCGCTCATGTTGCTAGACGCAGCCTCGGAGATCGCATCGGTCAACACGTCTTCGGCGGCTTCGATTTCAATTTCGTCGTAGAGCGAGGTTGCTTTGTTAAGCTTTTTCTTAAGCGATTTTTCGCTAGATTTTGCATAACTCACGGCCGGCGTGAATAAAACGGTCGTGAATCCGCACGCACTTAAAAGTGCGATAAAAAGAAGGAGTCTAAATCTGCTTAAGGTCATTATTTGTATTACTTGGAAGTGATGTGAATTTCGACACGGCGATTTGACGCGCGGCCGGCTTCGGTGGAATTGGTTTCAATGGGGCGTTCTTCGCCGAAACCTTCGGAAACCATGCGGAAGCTTTCGACGCCCCGCTCAGCTAAGAAAAGTCGAACCGAAGAGGCACGTCGATCAGATAGTTTTAGATTGTAACGATTACTACCTTTACTGTCGGTGTGTCCTTCGATTCTTATTGTAATTTTTTTCCTCGTTTTCAGAATCGCGGCAACTTCGTTAAGGAGAGGAAAGCTTTGTGCTAAAATATCAGCCTTTCCACTTCTAAAGAAAACTTTTTCGTTGAGGCGAATCTGGTCACCATCGATCTGGGCGAGCGCTTTTTTGTCAGGACAACCGTCCTCATCTTCGTTGTTGTTGTAGGTTTCAGCATCGTTTGGACATTGATCGATAACGTCGGCGATCTGATCGTTATCGTTATCGTCGTCTGGGCATCCATCATCGTCCTGAAATCCGTCATAATCTTCGGGCTGTTTTGGACACTGATCGTTGAGATCGGCAATGCCGTCTCCATCGTTATCATAATCAGGACAGCCATCATCGTCGGCAAATCCATCTTTATCTTCGGCGACAAACATACAACGGTCGGCAACGTCTTGAATTCCATCGTTGTCGTTGTCCCGATCTGGACAACCGTCCTCATCTTGAAATCCGTCAAAATCTTCTGGATCGTCGGGACATTGATCAACGTCGTCGCGTAAGCCGTCACCATCTCTATCTTGTGGCTTAGGATCGGGCTTTTTGATTTCTATTTTTTTAGCGGTGGTAACTTTAATGGCAACCTGGTTATCACGACATTCTTTGAAGTCAGATAATTTGTCGGCCGCTTTTGCATTTCTTTCCGCGAGGGTGAGATGCTTTCTCGATTGAACAAAATTACCTTGGGTGAGCTCATACAGTCCAAATTCAACATTGGATTCCGAAAAGGCCAATTCTTTGGGCGCGCAATTGTAGGCACGATCGTGAATCTCGGCGTTGAGGGCCTGGATTTCCGTAGCTTGCCCACGTAATTTTGCACCTGCAGTACAAGAGGCGCTAAGGAAAATAAGAATCAATGCAAATGTTTTTAAGTTCATGGCGCTTCCTCATTTTTCTTTCCGTTTGAGGATTTCTTTTTTGATTTCGGCGTCGATACTGTAGAGGCTTTGACGTCGGTCATATCGATCGACTCGGCACCGCGATCTTTCATCGCTTCATTATTCCTAGCCTCATCAACAGGAGAACCTGTCCACGGATCTTCTTTGGCCTTTAGAATCGCCGCTTCTGCGGCTTGCTTGGCTTCTTTTGCATACTGATAGGACGCTTCAAAATCGGAGTATCCCCACTCTTCTTCAGCCTTATGGAGATAGAAGCGTGCATTATAATACTCGTAAGGTGCTTTGAGATCCGCTTCTGCAACGCGCGCTCGTTCCAAAGCAACGGTAGCTTGACTGATCGTTTGGGTCGATTGAATAGGCCCGCACCCCGTCAAAACGAACATCAAAAGGGCCAGAATAGCGAAAGATGAGAAACGAAATGAATTCATCGACTTCCTTATGATTGAAACAAGTAAATTCGTTACATATTAGAGGAGTTTAGTATCAGAGCGTGGTTTCAAGTGTCAAGTTTATCGCATGGTTACTTGCTTTAATGAAAAATATTTCTCCAAAAATCGGAAAGCCCATCGACGAAGAACGCACACATCTTTTTGTGCATTCACCGCCGACGAGCTCCGATATCGCCGCACTGCGTAAACATTCAATCCATTATTCAGTCATTCACCAGCAATATTTCATTTCAATCCATTCAACATCATTTCATTCATTTATTCAAACATACATCCAATCAACATATTTATAACTAATACAAGAAGCCTGCCAACTTTCAAAAAAACCTTCTCGACGTGGTTATGCCGAATTTCGATGCAGCTCTGGCTACTTTAGGTACCACCACGAAGTTCGAGTTTCCATTTACTGGAAGATCTACTTGTCATTTGTCATTTTTCGATTCACCAAAAGGGAATAGATGAGTAGAAAATTGAACGTTGTTAGGAAAATGAACTGCAGTCCGAGCAAAGCTGGTGGCCAAAACGCGGCCATTGCGATCGCACAGTAAATAAACAACATATGCGTTCCCAATCCCAAGAAGGTCGTAATCCGTTGAACATCGGCATATTTATATTGAAAAGCTCGGATCTCACCTTCGGTTAATCGGTTCTCATCCACGGCGGCCGAGCCAGGCGCAATCACATTCTGAAGTTGGAGAAGAATTTTAAAGTAGATAAACATACCCACTTTTTCCCCGAAACTTCCTTTTTCTTTGATCTCTTCCCAAGCTGCGGCAACTTCTTCCATCGATTCGGTCCCATCGGCCCCCGAAGGCGAGGTACGCGACATATAGACAGCCTTAACTTTATCGTACACTGCGACCTGGATCCACATGCTGATCCCCGCAAGTCCGGTAACGATAGCCCATTTCGACCCGTAGCGATTCCCCAAATCTATCACCATCACGACATAAAGTGACACCACAACCATCGCGTCGACCAAACCGTCGACGATTCTTCCCATACGCGTTCCGCCGCCTTTGGCTCGGGCGATCTGACCGTCGGCACAATCTAGAATGACGGAGAATAAGTACAACACCGCAGCGAGTACGTAGCCCATATCACCGAATACAACGTGGGAAATCGCAGCATCATACATCACCAGCGAGCCCGACCAGCCCATCATCAAACTCGCGTAGGTGATTTGATTGGGTGTTATGGATGTTGAAAAAATCGCAGAAGCGAAAATAGCCGCTGCAGGGCGGTGAAAGAACATATCGATGATTTCTTCCACATCGGGATGTTTAAAAACGAGAAGTTTATCGTAGCGTTCTTTAAATGTCATAAGCGAGAATCTCTTCATTCAACCGCTCGTTTCTACGCCCTCCGATACGATTGAGCAAATCCTTACTCGCGCAAAAATTACTCAGTCAAATCGTATTTCGAAAAAATCGAAGTAAATATTAATTTTTACCGAGGATCTTAAAAAAAAATAGAACCCTTTCTCTGTCTCGACTATCTATGTGTTGTAAGAACTGGAGATCGGTTTGAATGAACAAGAGATGAAAATCGCATTCGCGGAAACGGCACAAGGAAATACCAACGCCTTCTCGCCGATCGCTCGCCAATTGCGTCCCGCTATCACCCGTTTTGTCCTTTCCATTGTGAAGGATGAAGAAGCTGCAAAAGATCTTGTTCAGGATGCCTTTATTCGAGCGATTGAAAAAGCGGCTTCTTTTCGAGGCGATTCCTCGGTTAAAACCTGGATCTTTACCATCGCCAGAAATTTTGCGTACGCACATTTAAGACGAAGAAAACTTCAAGAACGAAGCGTTTCAACTCTGGAATTGGCGATGGGCGCGGGTTGGGGAAGTTATTCAGATCCTGAAAAAATTGCCTCGCTCAAAGAGGAGACATTGATTCTTCACGACGCTTTGGCCGCCTTGGATCCCGAGACCCGAGAAATCATCCTTTTAAGAGATATTGAAAGCTACTCGGGAAAAGAGACAGCCGACATTATGGAACTTAGCCTGGCTGCGATGAAAACCAGATTACATAGATCAAGACTAAAACTATTGGCCGAACTGAAACGGAGGCTTAAATAATGAAAGAACGCAATGATGGCGGTATCAAATGTTCCGAAATCGTCGAGGTTTTAGACGACTATGCAGAAGGGATTCTGAATGCCGAAACCACAAAAAAAATTCAGAACCACCTCAGGTCTTGTGAGAACTGTGCAAACTTTGGAGCGCGTTATGTTGCCCTGCTTGGTCTTTTGAAAGAGCAAGGCCCACACGTACTCATTTAACTTTTAACCCTACTAAGGAGAATATCATGGATTTACTAAAGCAGAACGAACACTCAATCGAACGCGCCATTCGCATTATCGTCGGATTGGTTTTACTCAGTCTCGTCTTTATCGGACCCAAAACAATGTTCGGTTTGATTGGTATCGTCCCGATACTCACTGGCGCTTTGGGCACTTGCCCGATCTACACCCTCCTAGGTTTTAGCACCTGCAAGAATTGCGAAGTAGACAAAGCCTAAGAAGGCCTAACTAGAATAATCTGAGAAAAAGAAATTCAGTTTGTTCCCGTCCAAATCTCTAAAATACGCCGCGAAAAATTGAGGCGATCGAGCGCCTGGTTCACCTTCACAAGTGGCGCCCAAACTAAGCGCTTTGTTGTAAAACTCTGTAACCTTTTCTTTGGAGTTCACCTGGAAGGCCACCATGCCTCCATTCCCGGCGCTCGCCGCTTGACCATCAAAAGGCGTAGTGATCATGAACGAGGGTTCGGTAAAATCTTTCCCCCAAAGCACGCCGCGATCGGTTCTAAAAAGTTGCTTCTCACCCATCGTCTCGAAAAGAGGATCGTAGAATGCTATCGATCTATCGAGGTCGTTTGTTCCTAACGTGACGTATCCAATCATATTTTCTCCTTCTGCTTAAACGCGCTTCATTTGTCTTTTGTTCATGGCTTCCTTTTTGTACTCTATAACAACCTTCTACAGGTCCAAAATGAAAACAACACAGTTTCTGATCTTATCTTTGCTCCTCTTTCTTCCGACCTCTCTTTTTTCACAAAGTTTGGGCGATGCCAGAGAACTTTACGCGGCGGGAAATTGGGACACGGCAAAAGAGGCCTATAGTGATCTCTACAAAAAAGGGGATCCCAATATACAGGTCGAGGCGGCGCTCGAAATTTCTGGGATTTTGTGGGAACAGGGACAATACGCCAAAGCATTAAAGTGGACCCAAACGACAAAAGAACTCATTCAAAAAACGGGGAAAAACGAACTCAAAAGTCGTCGCTTGTTTACCCTCGGAAATATCCTCGCCAGTAAAGGCAAGTTTGGTAAATCGTATTCAACTTTACAATTTTGTCAGAAAGAGGCGAGGAAATATAAAGACCTTAGCTTTGAAGTATTGTGTCGAATTAGTGCGCGCTTTGTTCGCCAACTTCAGGGGAAATCCACAACTTCAAAAAAACAATATCAATCCGATCTAAAAAAATTAAAATCGACTGGACAACCAATGCTAGTTGGAACCGCCTTGGCAAAAACTGCATCTCTTCGCGACAGTGCCGGTCGTTATGGCGACGCGATTCACTTACTAAAAATGGCGCACGGCCAATTCAAAATTTCAAAGAGCGATCCAGCATTGGCAAGAAACAAACTTCGAATGGCAGCCGTTTACCAAAACGCTGGACAGTGGAGCGACTCCAAAAAACAGCTCGCTGGCCTCGTCTCGACCTTCAGAAATATGAATAATAAACCTGCCTTGGTTACACTTTATTCTTTAAAAGGACGACAAGCACAATACGATGGCGATTCAAAAGCAGCGAAAAAATACTTAACCAAAGCCCAAGTCAATGCATCCTCTCTTTCTTCTCCGCAGATTCGCGCCCAAGTCGACCTCGGATTCTGCGAGCTATATACCGACGCCCAACATCTAAACAACGCACAAAAATATTGTGATCGTGCTTATGAGAATTTTTCGAAAATTGGTTTATGGACGCTCGCCGCGCGTTCGAAAATCATGTTGGGCGGACTTGCTCAGAGCCGAAGCGAATTAGAACTTGCCGCCCAATCCTATAAAAGTGCGCTTGGTATTCTTGAACGCATCGGCAATCAGACTTTCGTCAAACGTGATATTGCCTTCCAAAAAACCAACTACTGCCAAGTCAGTTGGGAGCTCAAAAGGGCAGAGGCTCCAACGATTTGTTTAAATGCTACTCGCTCGTTCGGCGGCATCAAAAAGGACGCCACCGTCTATAATGCGATGGCCAAGGCACATTATATTTTGGCGCATTTGAAAAAGAAGAAAAAAGAGAAAATCGCTAATTTCAAGAACGCCGCGCGCTTATTTGAAAAAGGTGGCCAGCCAGCACGCTCCGCCGATGCTCTACTTCGGGCCGCAGAGCGGATGAAAGCCAAAGTATCGGTTCCTCTTCTCAACAAAGCCCTTGGTCTTGTTACTTCAAAAGCGATAATAAAAAACAGAATCCCGGAAGAGGTTCGCATCAATATTCTTACCCATCTAAGTGAGGATTTGATGGAACTCTCGCAATGGAAAGACGCTCTAGAAAACTTAAATCTTCTCAAGAACTCCGCACGACGACAAAAGGATTGGACATCTTTATCTTGGGCGCATAACGCGCGGGCGCGTGTCCTTCTAAAAACGAAGGGACGTCCCGAAGCGCTAACCGCATTACGAGAATGTATCGACACTTCGAAGAAAGCCCACGATAAAACCCAAGAAGATCTCTGCGAAGAAAATTTAAAAAAATTATCAAAATAATTGTAAACTCAGCTCCTACTTTCCACACCTTACCTAAAGCGATGACTCATGAAGATTGAAACAAACTATTTTAATGGCCAATGGAACCAGTTTAACTCCGGCGAGGCATGGCAGCGAGAAAACCCAAGCCGCATTTCTGAGGTGGCCTTTGAAGCCAAAGAAGATATTACCCATGTTGATTTGGCCGTCGCCTCTGCAAAAAAGGCCTTCCCTTCATGGAAAAAAATTGGGTTCCAAAATCGGCAGGCCTATTTAGAAAAACTAAAAAACGAATTCAAAAAAAAGGAAGACCAGATCGCCAGACGAATCTCCATTGAGGCCGGAAAACCTTTGTGGGAAGCCCAAGGTGAGGCCCGCGCGCTGGTCGCAAAAATTGATATCATGAGCACCGAAGGCGCGGGAATGGTGAAGACCGTAAACCCGGAGTCCTTGTCTGGGCGATATCGTTTTCGACCCTTGGGACCGGTCGCCATTCTGGGTCCCTTTAACTTTCCGGCCCATCTACTCAATGGGCATATCATTCCGGCTCTTCTTCACGGAAATACGCTAATCGTCAAACCTTCGGAAATGACAAGCGGTGTTATGCAATTGTATTTCGAATGCGTTCACGAGGCGGGCTTTCCGCCGGGCGTTATCAATCTCCTCCATGGTAGCGGAAAAACTGGTGCCGCCCTTTCGGTCCATCCTGATATCCGAGGGATCTTTTTCACAGGCTCTTGGAAAACGGGACTTGCGATAAGAAAGGCCACCCTCGAAATGCCATTCAAAGTACTCGCCTTAGAAATGGGTGGTAAAAACACCTCCATTATTCTTCCCGATGCAAATCTTGAACAAGCGGCGCACGAAATCGCATTGGCCTCTTATTTGACCACCGGTCAACGATGTAGTGCTACCAGTCGTGTGGTTCTTCACGAGAGTGTTTTTGATGATTTTGTAGATCTTTTTACTACAATAAGTCGGCGTATTACGACCGGTGACGCCTTAGAAAGCGACTCCTTTATGGGACCTTTAATTAATAAAGCGGCTTACGATAATTTCATCGCTGCACAATCCAATACTGAACAAGGTGTTTTGAAACCTCTTCTTAAAGGTGGCGCGACGGAAGATAAAAGCGGGTATTTCGTAAAGCCGGCTGTATGGTTGGCAGGCGAAGTTAATCCTAAAGGCGGCCATCAAGCCGAGGAAATTTTTGGACCCGATGTGGTTTTATATCGCGCGAGTTCAGATAGTGAAGCCGTCCAAATCGCCAATGCCACGGACTATGGTTTGGCGATGAGCATCTTTAGTGACAACCGAGAACGCTTTGATGATATGGCCGATTTACTCGAAGCGGGAATCGTCAATCTCAACAGGTCCACATGCGGCGCATCAAGCCGTCTTCCTTTTGGCGGATTAAAAAAATCGGGGAACGGAATGCCTTCGGCACTTTTTGCGCCTTTTTATTGCACCTATCCTCAAGCCCAACTTTTCGAAGAAGCGGGCTGGTCGGATGCAAAGTCTAACGCTGGCGCCTTGTCCAAACTTTCCTAAATTTTGTTAACCTACCAATCCAACCTACGCCAAACACGACCGACATTTTGAATCACACGCTATTCGGTGTAGCGAAGCACGAGTAGGCTGTTATTCTGAATTGTTTGATCTAAAAATTCTCGAAAAGTAAACTCGTCTACAGGTTTCTCTCCCTCCTCATCCCAATAATTTTCTCCGTATTCGTTCCAATACATTTTGAAAAGTAGGTCAACGAGAACCTGTCTTTTTTCTACATCGAGAATCCTGTTTCGGATAAAGACAATAAAGGAGGCGCCGATTCCGAAGAGCTCATAGTCAAAGTGTTCTTTCATGTGTTTGGCGAGCATGTAATTTTCAAAGGGATTGAGATCGCCAGAAAAATATCCATTCGCAAATGCGCCAATCAACTGGCATGGTTTTTCTACCGGAACTTTCAAAATAAGAAGGGTCTCGTCGGTGATGTTCACAAGGTCTTTATTCCCCTCAATAAACCCTTCAAAGCCCTCACTCAGGCGCAGATTTTTTTCTAAAAAATTTCCTTCTTTTGCTTTTTCGGCGAGCCGGAGGAAATTCCTTTTCCTTACGAAAAATTCATCTTGGGTTAGCAAGTATCCAATATGCTCGCCGTCTTCAAAACAAATCTCGGGGAACTTGCTCACATCTCTTGCATCGAAGGCATCTAAATCGTGGGTTAAGCGTGCGTGCATCGACGTATACTCGGCTTGATTTAAGTTGTCGATGGTTACTAAAAAATGGAAGCCAGGATTGTCCCGTCGCAGCTCCTCGTAGAATTCAATGAGTTCCTCAGTATTAAAATCGCCTACTTTATATCGGTCGCATAAATATCGTTCTGCGTTATCTGTAATCCGTTTTTTGTGCACCTTTTACCTTCCTTTATCGAACCAACACTGTTCGGCGAGACGCCTGTCCAGCATTATCCATGACCAGCACTTCATGTTTACCAACGCTTGGCGTCCACCACAATCTCTCTTGCGCACCTGCGCTACCGATAAATTGACCGTCCACAAACCAACTTAGTTTCATGCCAGCAATTTCACTTTCGGCCTCAAGTGGAAGTTCTTGGTCTTTGGCCGGAACGCCCGGAATAAGATTGATGCTTTGTAAACGTGGGGACGTTATTTGTGGCGGACGTGTGGCGTCGGTCGGCGGACAATCATCGGATAATAGAGGCACCCGTGGAGAAAAACGATGGCGGTCAGAAAGGTAGCGACGCACACTCGCGGGCCAACTCAGAAAAACTTTCGGTTCATAATCGCGGTCCAAACGGCACGATGGGGTAAGCGATCGACCTGTTTGTTTATCGATATCAACACGTACATGATACGGACATTTTTTAGTGAGCACCCGAGATCGCGGCGCGAGTACTATTTCTCTATGGGGACAAGAAGGATTGGGCGGATGTCCGGAATAGGAACAGACTTCGAACTCGCTCAATTCATCGGGCTGGGGATCGCTTTGGTCCCCTTCCACAGTTAGCGTTTCGAGAACATCAAACAAAACGGGCCCGCTTCTTTTACTACCTAGGAGGGCTGCGTTTCCTGAGTTGTCGAAATTCCCCATCCAGACAACTGCGGTATAAGAGGCATTTCCGCCAGCCGCCCATGCATCACGGAATCCATAACTGGTTCCCGTTTTCCAGAAAATGGGCGTCGCATTTGGATTCATTCGACGTCGATTAAAACCCGGTTTATCGTTTGTTCTTAACATTTTTCTGACCAACCATTTTGATGCCGAACTCATAAATTCTGGGCCGTGATCGATATGTTTTTGGTTGGCAAGAACACGAATTTCGCGTGTCGAATTTTCGGACAGGGCGGCGTACAAATTGGCCACCTCGAAAGGAGAAATTTCCACACTTCCAATTGCGGCAGACAAACCATAGTAACCAGGTTTACTTACCAAGTTTTTTGTTCCCAGTCCACGGAGCATTCCAATCAAAGTATCGGGCCCCATTTTATTCAACATTCTCACAAAAGGAATATTGAGCGAGCGCGCCAAGGCAACTTCAACGCTCACCAAACCGCGAAAATTCTGGTCGTAATTGCGGGGTGAATAAGTTCCGTAATGCGTCGGAATGTCGAGCGTTAAGGTTTGCGGCAGCACGATTCCGCTATCGATTGCGCCAGCAACGATAAAAGGTTTGAGTAGCGATCCCGTCGAACGGGCGATATTAAATCCTGGAAGTTGGGCGCCGTCCTTTTTTCCGAAATTGAAGTTTCCGATCATTGCACGCACATCGGCGCTTTCGTTTTCCACGACAACGATCGACGCATTTTTAATGCCGTGGATTCCGGCGGAGCGTTGATGGGAGGCAAGTATTCGCTCCACCATTTGCTGGGTCCCCCTTTGAATCGTCGTTGGGAAAAACAATGTTTTAGGTTCTTTCGCTTTCAGCCAAAACGCGAGATGGGGAATTTCTTTTGGGAAAGGATAAAGACGCGTGGGTACATCGGCCGCTAAAACTTGCTGATGAAGCTCTTTGGCTCGCTGCGCATCAAGATTGATGTCAGACACTTGAACGCCGGTATTCTCTTTTGACTCGTCGAACAAAAGAGAAGGGTGGATAAGCGCGCCCTCTTCTAGAAGCCAATCGGCGATATGATTTCGAGCGTCTTCGAGGCGTTTTTTATTTTGATTTTTCGGATAACGTAAATTGGGATTTTGTGGAACGGCCAACAAGGTTGCAATTTCGACATGCGATAGATGTTTGGCAGAATGGGAAAAGTAGGACAGTGAGGCTGCCTCAATACCCTCGATATTTCTGCCAAAAGGAACATAGGTCAAATAGGCTTCCAAAATTTCCTTCTTCGATAAATAAAGCTCAATCTGGGTTGCTCTGTAGGCCTCAATGCATTTGCTTTTTAGTGTTCGGGGCCGGGGTTCTAGCACGCGAACCAATTGCATTGTAATCGTTGACGCGCCAGAAATCCGCCGTCCCATGGTCAGGTTTAAAAACATCGCACGTAGAATCGCTACTGGGTCGACGCCAAAGTGTTGGTAAAATCGTTTATCTTCGAATCGAATAAGCGCGTCCAAATACACCGGATCGATATCATCCAAAGAGGGTTTAATTCTCCACTTATCATCTTCAGAAAGAAAGACATGCGCGCTTCGTCCATCCTCATAGGCGACAACGACAGATTCTCTATAGTCTAAACGTTTGGGAAGATCCCAGAAATATAAACCGCAAAGTAGCCCCAGAATGGTAATGAAAAGCATAAAACCAAAGCCGGTCGCCAGCTTCTCAAGTCTCTTTTTCGTTTTTATTCTCGGCTCACTTTCACGATAGATGGTTTTTCACGGGCCCACATTTCGGGTTCATACATGCCTTCGATTTCGGGCGGAGGCGCGAAGAATTTGCCGGCGGCCACGGCGCGTACCGTGTACATTAGGGTAACGGTTCGTTTCGCGTTGATGGTACCAAAAACTTCGATACGGTCATCGCGTACGTTCATATGTTGAACCTTCCAAAGTTGGTTGGTGTTCACCCACGACGGAAGGGTGCCTCTACCGAAGCTTGGATTTTCAACCTCAAATCCTCCGGCAAATCGATCGACCAAGGCAAGGTTGGAAAGGTTTCGATTGGTTGTGTTGGTTATCGTTATACGGACAAAAGCGATATCTCCCAAAGTGTAGGCATCGGGTTCTAATTCCTTGCCTGACAGATCGAAGTACACGCGATTAATCTTCAACCCGTTTCCGCCTATCTTCGCTTCTGCACCGACTCTGACACCAGAACTCGAAACGATGGCATAAACCTTTCCGTTTTTCTTGGGAACATTGATGACGATACTGTCATATTCGCTTGCACGGGGAATAACCCAGGTAGAATCTTTTGAGATCTTAGCGACGTTTTTCGCGTTCACTTTTTGCCCATTGATTTTAAGCGAGGGCGTTCCCATCGACTTTGCGCTACCTTTAAGCCATTTCCCGAGTCCTGTTATTCCCCACGAAATTTCTTGAGTTGTATAGTAACGACTCTTACGTTCTGAAAGAGAATTTGCGACCACTTTGGCGAGTTTTTCACCGTCGGCGTGTTTACCGAAAAGGTCATAGAAAACACTGAGAATAAACGCGCGACGACGACGATCGGAATAGTAGGACCAACGGGTTTCGCGCTCGTCATCGATCTTTGAAATATCAACATTTTTGAGCTGTTTTTCGTAACGACGATCGCCGGCGAGATAGAGTGCCGCTTGAAGAAGATAGGTGTTTTCCTTCTTTTGCTTCGCCGAAATTCGCGAAGCCCCAGGTGCCACGCTATCCTTGAAAGATTTACGGTTAATCAAAGATTGAATTTTAGCGCGATTGGCGCGACCGGCTTTGGCTAATACATAGTGCATGTAGGGTAGCGAATAATTATAACGCGAACGAGAACTTGAATTTTGCGCGGTCATCTCAAGATAGTCGAGCGCTTCTTTTAGGCGTTCCTCGGGAACGTCGAATCCTTTTTCTTTGGCGTCGAGTAGCATGTCGGTCGCGTAGGCTGTTCCCCAACGGTCGGGTGAATAGGAGCCAGGCCAATATGAGAATCCGCCAGAACTTGTTTGCATGGAAAAAATACGTCGTATGCCTGCGGCTATCATTTTTTCCACGCCGCCTAATTTTGCCAAAGTTTCCGGATCTGCATTTTTTACGAATTCAGAAACAAAGAGTAAGGGACGGGTGGATGAAGTTGTTTGCTCAATACATCCGTAGGGGTATCGAATCACGTATTTGAGGTGGTCGAATGCACGACCGTAAGGGTTGGTTGTCACCCAGATATTGGTTGTTTCTGAGGTTGGAACCCATCCCTTTAAGAAAGAGTTAAATTCGGTTTTGCCTTGGGTAAGCTCGGCGACTTTAACCATGGTTTCACGTGGTCCGGAAGGTCGGAAGGGTACCTCACCTTCGGTATAGGATTCAAAACCAGGTGCTTTGGCGATGACTTTGAATCTTGCTGCACCGGCTTGTCGAAGTGCCTTGACCCTAAAGATCGCGGTTTGGGACTCTTCGTTTTTCGCACTAAGGGTGACGCTTTGAGGAGAAAGAAAGGATAGGAGTTTACCTTTTGGTGCGTTCTGTTCTCCGGATATTCCCATATCTTCGACCTGAATTTCGATCGTAATATTTTTGTCTTTCCCTGTCATATTGGTCACGAATACGGGAATGGATATCTCGTCGTCGGCGCTCAAGAAACGTGGAAGGGTTGCCTGTAAAACAAGAGGATCGCGAACCAGTACTTCCGTTTCGGCAGACCCGGTCTTTTTTTCGTCCATCGAAACCGCCATTATTCTCAAGGCGCCGCGATAGGTTGGAACATCAAAAGAGACTTTTGCTTTTCCCTGGTCATCCACCTTTACCAAACCTGACCAAAGGGCTACTGGCTTAACGGGCATTACGCGACCTAAACCGTCTCCAAATTTACCATCTTCGTCCCACGCTCCACCACCGGTTTGGGCGGAAGGTCCGGCACCATTTCTCTGAATGGCCCAACCAATGGTCTCGAAGGTTTCCACACCGAGCTTTCGCTTTTTAAACAATTGTTGAGATAATTTTGGCGTTTTGTAATGGGTCAGCGAAAGAATACCCTCATCAATTGCCGCGACTGTAACGAAGGTGTTTGCGCTGGCTTTACCTACATTAATGTCGACCTCGAAAGTGCTATTTGGACGTACTTCTTTGGGTGCATTGACGAGAAGTTCATGAACTTTGGTGGTTGGTTTGACCATCACGCTTTTTAGACCGTAGGCACGATCGGGCATAAAAGATTCCTTCGAATCAAGGAAAGGGTCTTTGACGACGAGCGCGCTAAAGTAAATATTGGGGACAAATTTTTCGAGTTTATATTTCCATTTTACCTTGCCAGCTTTGACGTCCATCCATTCCGATTTAAGAATGGAGGAGGTTTCAACGCTAACCAACATTCGGCCAGCGAAGGGCACTTCGAATTCAACTTCAACCTCTTTGTTGATTTCAATGACCGTCGGCGCGTTGATCGGAACGGGGTTCGGTCGTTGGGGTCGAGGCGTATAATCGAGCGATGAGCGATGGTTATAATAGTAATATCGCCAACCACTGGCTTCGACGGAAATATCTGCCTTTGCATTCTTATCTTGGACGCGAACCACAAAACGACTCGCGTAGCTCGAAGGGGTCATCGATACTTGAAAGCGTCCATTTTTTACGCGTACGCGTTTGGTGCCCACCGTGATTGGACGCATATTTCGTCCCCAAGAATCGCCGCCCAAAGAATCATCGCGGTACCAATAATAATCGTACTCAAGTCGAATGAATTCTACGTTGAGTTCTTTAATATCTTTTTTTATTTTCCCCTTCCAATCTACAATCACACCATCGACCAGGAAGGGCGTTCCGACTTTCGCATTTTTGGCGGATGTTTTTAACCCAATATGGTAGCTATTAGCATGCATAGTGGTTTTGGTGATCGAGGAGGAAGACCGTCCCGAGCCCGCTTCAAAAACGGCAGTCGTGGCCGTTAAATTAAACACGCCTGTGCGTGAATCGGTTGCTTCGTTATCAGGGCAGGCGAGCTTGAGTTTCCCTTCTTCTCCCAGAACGCCTTTTATAGCGCCTAACTCGATCGCTGATTTATCGCCAATTTCTGAGCCGAAGGTATAGTTGGAAAATTTCTTAGGTTTAAATTGACTGGTCGCGAGCTTACATGTGACCTCAACTTTGCTGCCTTTAGCAGAGCCACCGAAAAGGTATTTTGCTTGAATATCTACTTCTAAAGGCTCGCCGATGAGGTGATCTTTCCCTTTAATTTCGGTCGACACTTTCATCCTTTCCGGAACGAACTCTTCGACATTAAAAGTATAACTTTTTAGTAATTCCTTACCGATCTGAACATCAAAACTATAGGCACCGGTGGATGCGAAGTCTGGGAAATGTTGATCGATGATGACCGCACCAGCGGCGTTGGTTTGAAGGATTCTGAGCTTCAAAAACTTCTTTCTCGGATCGTAGAATTTCAATTCAACGGGAAGCCCTTCCTTGGGAGCTTTATCTTTTGATGTTCGGATCACCGCCACAAAATGCCCCGTCTCGCCGGGACGATAAACATCACGATCCGCGTAAACAGCAGCACGGTATTTTTCTTTACTTAGATAGGGCGTGCCTGTTGTGGTCGGTGAGGTTTTGACTTGATCGTATTTGAGGAAAGTAAAATCGTTTTTTGCTTCGGCAAGGATCGCAAAGGGGGGATCTTCGTCGATGTCTTTACCGACAACGTCGAGTTTACAACTCCCGTTGTTTTTCGTTTTACAACTCGAATAAACGTTTCCGTTTTGCCGAATGAGCTTTATCTGGACACCTGGTTTTGCTTTGCTGGTCTCCATATCGAGGACCCAGACCATAATTTCGTCCGACCATAAATCGCCCTTCTTAGGTTCAGAACGTTTTACGATAAGGTTCAAATCGGTCACTACAACACGCGTACTATCGGAGGCACCCTTAGGACCGGCGACGAAAATTTCGTACACACCAGGCTTTGGATCTTTGACAAGGTCGTGAATGGCAATACCTTGAATCGACTTCTCATCTGCCTTGCTTTTTAATTCGATTTTTTCTTTGGCAACAACTGACGATACACGTGTCCCCAAGGCTTCTTTGTCGCCCGATAACCAGAAGGCTATATTTCGAATAGGAATGTAACGCAGGGCAACATTCACTTTGGGAGTATTTAGGGTTTGAAGTGGAATGGTTTTCCAGGATTTTTTCGGAAGGTATCGGCCTTTATTCGTAAATCTTAAAGTCGGCGTTCGAGCAGGAATAGTAAAGGTGTCTACATATTCTCGCGTAACCAATCCTTTATCAACGCTTTGTAATCCGGCCTCGATTCTTAGGTTATAATTCCCGCGTTTGAAATCACCCAGAATATTGAAGCCACCTTCACCGGCTGCGACGCGCAGATTATCAACCTTGGGGGAAATCTTGATGAGCTTTTTAAACGAGTCCTCGGTTGGAAGACAACGCTTGGAGACGCGGAAGCTATTGTAATCGTGTGTATAAAAATACCGGTAGCCACGCTTTGCGCCATTGTCATAGCACACCACTTCGAGGTAAAATCCGGTCGGTCCCTCGCGATGGGAGACTTGTAGAATCTTCAATTCTGGCGCCGCACGAAGGTGGACGAAGGCCAATCCTTTGGGCGCGATAATGTTTTCGGCGACAGCACTTGGGACCTTGTCGACTTCTAATTTGAGCGTGCGATTTTCGGCGATGTCGGGATGAGAAACATAGGCGTGGACGAGGTGATCTGTGGCGCCTTTCACATAAGAGATCGCTGAAGATGGAATGGCCTTGTCGTCAATATACCATTTGGCAAAAGAGGAAAGATTAGGTTTTAGAGCACCGGAAAAACGGATGTCAACTTCGGCCTTGTGAGCGTCCGGTTTTAAAAATCCTCCAGATACACTTAGGAATCTAAATTCAGGGGTCCTGAATTCCATGCTCCACGGCTTTGCGGGTTTCATAAGACCGTCAAGCGTATCCACGCTTATCAACGATACTTTGTATTTGGTTTGCGGAAGGAAAGGCGTATTGGGCTTAAATTCTAGGGAAGTGCTTGAGGTAAAGGTCAGGCTTCCAGGGATCTCTGGCTCGATCTTTAATCGGGTCGTATTGGGTACCGCTTTCGGATTGGAGCGGCTGGACGCCTCATAGGGTTGGATATCCATTGCGAACTGAATGACAATTTTTTGAGGGACGACGTCGGGGCTTCCGACACTTTGAATCACGGGAAGAAGAAGTTCTGGCGTGATTTTGGTCTGGAAAATTCCGGCGGGATCTTCTTCGCCATCCATTCCAGCATCGGCTTCGATGTTGGGATCTTCCTTATCCTTCTTCCCTTTTGAATCACCACAGGAGAAAGTAAGTAGTAAACATAAAATCGCGAATTTCGATAACGTCTTTTTTCCAATCAAACTGAACCCCTGTGTCCGTTAAATCCTAAATACCACCCTCGTTCGCTGCCCGCATTCTAGTCGTGCAGAGTCTGGATGGCTTTTCCTCAAATCTTGCTAACCCTTATAAATGCAGCCTTATTCCGCGAATGTAAAGAATTCAATTCCTTATTTTTAGGAGATCCAAAAAGCACCGTCTTGGAAAACACGAGAATTCGGTCTATGTATGTTTTCTCCGACAATGAGAACGATTATGAAAGCCATTCTTAGCATCCTTTTTTTGTTCGTCTTTTCGTGCTCGAACACCACACAAGGCCAAAAACCAACGCGTCTAAATCTGGACGGCCAGGCAAAAAAAGAAAAAGTAGAACGTGTGATTCTATTTATCGGCGACGGCATGGGCGTTGGTGCAATCGGTGGAACCCAATACTTGGCCGATGAAAAACTTCAGATGTTATCGATGCCAGAGTTTGGATGGATGTCGACCCATTCCTATGAGTTTGTGACCACCGATAGTGCCGCCTCGGCCAGTGCTATTTCAAGCGGAGAAAAAACCCACTTTAACGGCGTTGGCGTAAGGCCAGGTACCAGTGAAAAAGAAGAGGAGGATCCGGCCCATCACTTGGAGAGTTTCTTTGATCTAGCCAAGAGTAAAGGATGGGGACGGGGAATTGTGTCTACAAGTCGTGTGGTCCACGCAACACCAGCGGCCTTCTATGCTCACCGCAAAACCCGAAAATCTTACGATAAGATCGCCGAAGATTTATTGACAGCCGATCTTGATGTGGTGCTAGGTGCGGGATGGAAATATTTTCGAGAGCGCAAAGATGGTCGCGATCTTGTTGCCGAACTCAAAGCGCAATCTTACGATTATCTGGAAGATCCTTTGCAGCTTGATGCGTACACGAAAAGCTCTCGCAAAATGGTCGGTCTTTTTTATAAAAAAGATATGCCTTTTTTAGCGGACGAAAAGCGGACGATCTCTCTGCCGGAAATGGTAAACTCAGCTATTAAAGTCCTCGATCGTGGTCATCCCGAAGGATGGGTCCTCATGGTTGAGGGATCTTTTATTGATTGGTGCGAACATGCCCTGCGACCGGGATGCACCTTCAAGGAAACCAAGGATTTTGATGATGCCTTGGCCCTCGGACGGCGTTATGCTGCAAGTCGATCACAAAACGACACTCTCATTGTTGTTACCGCAGATCACGAAACGGGCGGTTTATCGATTATCGATCCTCCCTTCGCTGAGGAATTTAGTAAGCAGATCAACCCAGACGAAGGCATCCAAACCACCGCGGTACAGAGCTTCGAGATGGGATCCTATTTCAATCCAGAAATGGCAACCATTTATGACAAGCGCATCGTCACAAACTTTGGTTCCATGTCGGCTGCCAGCGCGATGGTGTGGAAGAAAAAGGGGCGTTTTTATGCTGCTCATACGGCGAATTTCGTCCCTATCTTTGCGCAAGGACCAGGTGCAAAATTTATTGCCCAATCGCGAGATAACGCAACCTTGGGACGCCGGATCAAATCGGTATTGGTCGAAGAAGGTGCTTTTTCCGCTCGGCCTAAAAAAAAGGAGAAACCTAAAAACATCGTCCTTCTTGTTGGCAGTGGAATGGGTATTGCGTCCCTTACCTACGGCTATTACGCGAACGGAAGTTCGGCTGCGATGGAACTCGAAGAACATGGCATCGTCGCGCCTCAATTTTCCAAACGTATCATCCCTACAGGCCGGTCAACCCTTGGAGCGCTGTGTCAAAGTGAAAAGAAAGATCTGATACAACATGCCATCGACCAAGGAAAAAGCGTAGGCATTATCACTGGAGATATGGATAAGTCCTCTATCCATGCCTTTCATTCGCCCAAAAGCGTCGGCGCCAAATTAATAAACTTAACAACTAAATACCCCAAAGGGATTGCGTTGGTTTTTGGCGAATCACTGTCTCCCATAGACCTGCATCAGCTTAAAAAACCGGGGTATGATATTCAAAGGTCTTGGCCTCCTCAAGAAAGTGAAAAAGCGATTATAGGCATTTTCTCGACGAAGCCCTCGCTCAAGGAAACCCTGGGGTTTGCGATCTCCCATCTTGAAAAAAACGAAAAAGGCTACCTCATCATCGCTGAGTTCAAAGGCGTCGACGCGCGACTTTCTACCTTTGAACTCAGCGCTCTGTTGGATGAACTCTCCGAATTCGACGACGCTCTCAACATGGCCAAGGCAAAAGTAACCAAGGATACTCTCCTTCTTTTCACGGCCAATTACGATCACACGATGAGCGTCCTTGATAATCATTACGCGTTTGTAAATGGGCGGTGTGGCGCCACAAAAAGGTGTGGGGGGGAATATCATTACGATGAACTTGATGTCCTTGACCGAGAAGGATTTGGACGCAAAGACCTTCAGGGGGATTTCGAGCCGAAGATCATTCTACAATACGCATGGTTAATTCGAGCGGCCCAGCATGTGGTCGGATATAAATCGCCCAAGATCGCGGCTTACCCCTCAGCGAATTTCGTCCCCCTCTTTGCACAGGGCCCTGGCGCAGAACTTTTTCGAGGGTTTCACAAACAACAAGATATTGGTAAAATACTCAACGATTTGTAAACCCTCAATGGAGATCCTATCATGGGTAGTTTTCTTATTCGCGATGCGCGAAGCAACGATATGGCGGCTCTACTAAATCTCATTCAAGAACTCGCCGATTTTGAAAAAGAACCTGACGCGGTTGAGCTAAATGTTGAGGATTTGCAACGAGATGGTTTCGGACAACATCCGAAATTCCATGCCTTCGTCGCTGAGGCGAACGATAACATCGTCGGCGCGGCGCTGGTTTATTCACGCTACTCGACCTGGAAAGGACCAATTTTACATCTCGAAGATTTGATCGTTTCAGAAAAAATGCGTTCCCGAGGCATCGGTGATTCGCTTCTCAATGCGGTTGTAAACTATGGCTATGCGCTTGGTGTGAAACGCATTAGCTGGGAAGTTTTGGATTGGAATCAATCCGCGATTGATTTTTACGAAAAAAAAGGCGCGCGTGTGATGCGCGATTGGGACCTTGTTCAACTGGATGAAAAAGGCATCGCGAACTTCATCAAAAACACAAAAAAGAATGATTCGGCGTAGGTTGGGTTGACCGAGGAAAGTGAGGAAACCCAACGCATATCTCATCGACCAACAACATAGTAAATACACTTACTATATTCAACGAATGGGAATCGAATAATAAATAAGCGACTCAGGAGACGTGGGATCGTAGTCCTGCGCGTAGGTTTCCAAATCCGGCCCGTAAGTATGACGCAAGGATGTGGACATCAGCCAAGTTGAATAAATATAACTCACCGTATCGTCGAGCATTCTCGGATCGCCACGATGAGAAAAACGCGCGTATTCACTGGCCTCGACCCCAATTCCCACCATCTCATTGGGAATATTTTTCAGGTCTTTAACCTGGGTGACCGCGAAATATTCGAGTTCTTCTCCGTCCCCAGGCAGCTGACGTATGACGCCGTAACACGCTATGCCGATTCTACTTTTTACCTCATCGAGATGTGGAAGGAAGGCCTCCCAAAGGGAGGGCAATTTATCAGCAATATTGTTTTTTTCAGAATCAGAACCAAAAAAAGTTGTTCTTTTTCCCACCAAACTCATCGCTTCTTGTGTCACAATCTCGGGTTCCAGAGAAAGGTTTTTATTGATGTGTCGTAGATAGTCCGCGCTTAATTCTAGCTTTTTTAGAAAGAGCGATGATTCTCCAATTTTCCGGTAAGCATTGGGTGTTAAGCCAAAGGTTTTTTTAAAGGCTCGCGTAAATGCGGCCTGGGAATCGTATCCAGCGGCTATTGATATTTCGATGATGCGCTCGTCTGTGACACGAAGTTTTTCTAGTGCATTGGCCAAGCGCCGAGATCGAATGTAGGTCTTCAAGGTTTCCTTTGATAGAGCCTTGAATACGCGTTGGAAGTGCCATTGGCTCATACCGGCCGCTTTTGCAACATCGACGAGTTGGATGTCTTGATCGAGACGTCCTTCAATGAAGTCGACCGCTATTTGAACTTTTTTTAAGTAAAACATGTTACTATTTTCTACGGGTTTTCAAAAAATCCAGTCATCGAAATCAGCTTACCTTCCTTATCATATTTCCCGTAGCTCATTCCCTCTCCTATGATTTGTTCCTTTCCATCTTTCATATGCCAGCGTGCAATACTTTGATTGTTATGTGCAAGGAAGTAGTGGGTTTCAAAATGTCCACCGGGAACTTGTTCATGAAAAGAGGTCATATAGTTTACCAATTCCTCCCAGCCCTTCGTGGTCGCTAGTGGATCGTTATAGACACAGGTCGGTGATAGGCAAGTTTGGAAGATGGCCCGTTTTTCGTCGGCCGACTCTGCTTTCCAAGATGAATTGTAGGTTTCCCACGTTGATTTAAATGCGTTTGTCATTTTCTGCTCCGTTATTGGTTGGGTCGTTTATAAGGGAGCGGCGATTTTCACTTTTGATATTTTGTGCTTTTGTTTTTTGTTGGGTTTTCGTTGCTTTGTCCAACCTATTCAAGTTTTTTGTAAATGAGTTGAAGTGTTTCGGGGGCGCTTTGTTGAATATGAATCGATGCTGCGATGCGCTCCTGGCAGGGCGTAAGGGTTGCCACATCGTTGTAGAGAATCTCAAAAAGCGTGTCGCCTTTTTTGACTTTTTGCCCGTGTTCAACAAAACAGTAGAGGCCTACCGCGGGATCAATTTCATCTTCTTTTGTACGTCGACCTGCGCCGAGTTCAAGCGCTGCGAATCCTAGATTGGCAACATTTGGAAAACGAATAAAGCCATCGGATTGGGCTTTATAGAAAGTGCGATGTTGGGGTTGTGGCAAAAGAGAAGGATCGTCAATGGTGGCCACATCGCCGCCTTGGGCCTCTACAATATCTCGGAAAATTTTAAGAGCGCTTCCGTCTCGCAATTTCGCGCGGAGCATCGCGTCAGTATTCTCGTCGGCAAGTCCGGTGAGATCGAGCATTTCGTGCACAAGGGCAACGCTAATATCTTCAACGTCTTTTGGTCCTTCGCCTCTCAAGGTGTCGATGGATTCTTTCACCTCAATCGCGTTACCAATCGCCTGTCCTAAAGGCTGATTCATATCGGTCATCAAGGCTCGGGTTGGTGTTCCCATCTCGTTCCCAATATCGATCATCGTTCGGGCCAGCAGTTCTGCATCCTCAAATGTTTTCATGAAGGCCCCGCTTCCAACTTTCACATCGAGTACAAGCGAATCAATGCCTTCTGCTAATTTCTTGCTCATGATCGAGCTAGCAATAAGAGGAATGCATTCAACGGTTCCCGTCACATCGCGAAGGGCATATAATTTTTTATCGGCGGGCGCGATTTGTCCCGTTTGACCGATCAAGGTACAGCCAAGTTTTAACAATTGTTTACGGTAAGCCTCGATAGAAAGATTAACATTGAACCCGGGAATGGATTCCAGTTTATCTAAAGTACCTCCGGTATGCCCTAATCCACGACCCGATATCATAGGCACTTTTAAACCCGCCGCTACGGCCAAAGGAGCTAAGATTAAAGAGACCTTATCCCCGATTCCACCCGTGGAATGTTTGTCCACTTTATGGCCCGGAATATCGGAGAGATCAAGAACTTCGCCGGAATGCAACATACGATGCGTCCAAACGCCGAGTTCTTTTTTACTCATCCCTTTAAAAAACACTGCCATGAGAAAGGCAGAGACTTGATAATCGGGGATTGACCCTTCCGTATAACCATCGATAAAATACGATAGTTCATCGGCTGAAAGTTCTTCACCAGATCGCTTTTTTCTAATTA
The DNA here is from genome assembly GCA_026988815.1 of Myxococcales bacterium. GTDB lineage: Bacteria > Myxococcota_A > Bradymonadia > Bradymonadales > Bradymonadaceae > CALJNB01. Next base: position 24,629 of record JALSKP010000139.1, read on the forward strand.
TTTCAACTACATTCATTCGTAAAACCTACGCCTGAGATGATCGAAGAGCAACCGTAAAATGGAAAGGCGGAAAGGATTTTTTTAAAAGAGGAGAAATAATTACAGTGGATTAATCGAATAACTTCGTTAGGCTTTCGTATAAATTTTGTGATTCTATTTACCTGAGGCCCTATGTTTCGTTTTCATACTGTATTACTCGTCGGCATTTTTAGTTGCTATTCACTTGTCGCGTCTGCTCAGACTACCAAAACGCCTCCCAAAACGTCCTCCTTTCGAGAAAGGCCAGCGCCCAGAACGGAAACGAAAACGTCAGACAGTACGACCAAAACCGAAAAAGGTCGTGTTAGTTTTGGCCTAAACTGGATTTTCAATTTCTCCGCAAATACAAATGAACTTGATGATGGATCGGACGCGACCGATGATACCTCCTTTCTTCGTTTGGAACCTCAATTTGAATTCTATGTCACCCCTGAAGTTCCAATTACTCTCAGTGCGGGGTGGTTAAGACGTTCTTTGAACCGTGTGGATGACCAAACTGCGGCATCAAATGAGCTCCTTCTGCTCCTCGGAACGGGCTACCATCTTCCCGTAAATCAGCTCTTTACCCTTATCGGTTCAGCGGCAATTGGTGGATATTTCGGCTCTAGTAGTCGTCTAATCACGATCCAAAATACCCTGCGTGATGAAAAGACCGATACTGTAGGTTTTGGCGGAAATGCAACCCTTGGCGCGGGTCTAAATTTTAGTGACCACGGTCAATTCCGTGCCGGTGTGACCTACACCGGTCTGGTAGGATCTGAATCAGTTGCCGACGGAAAATCATTCTCCGTTGTCACCCATAACGTCGCATTAAACGTGGGTCTTTTCTACAACTTCTGACTTTTCATCGGGATGAAAAACTGCAAGACGCATGCGCCAATCCACTCCAATAATCTCGCCTGGCTCCATCGCGCGCCACACATTATCACCGTCTAAGACTTCGCTGGCAAAAATCAGATGGGAAATAAACCCTGTTTGAGAAGGGGAGATGCATTCGGGAGCAAAATTCGGGCAGGTATTCTTTTCGCTACATTTGGACTTATAAGTGCTCACCATAAGTTCTTTTCCTCCCTGGTGGGCGGCCATCGTTTGACCGTTCGTGATGATAAAGGTCAAGAATAATTTGTTCTCATCAAAGCAGGATTCGCCAATGAGCTCTTCAATTTCCTTCACCGTTTGACGGATGGCAACCTTTAAATCGTCTAAAGGAAAACCTTTTCGGTGGAGGTCAAAAAGACGGGACATATTTGAAAGCAAAAGATAAAAGAAAACCTCGCTATCGGTTTCGCCAAGGATATATCGTCTTAAAACTGGCGGAATTTTGGCCTCAATCTGAGCGCGGTGTTCATCGAAGTCGGGAATGTTTCCGTTATGTGCAAAGATCCATTTTCCGTATTGAAAAGGATGGGAGTTGATAATCGATTTTGTACCGTTCGTGGCGAGTCGAATGTGGGCGACAACCGTATTGGAGGCGACCACTCCTGAGACGTGTTTGAAAAGGCGATCGGCAAAAGCACCTTCGGCACTTTTGACGACGTGGGGCACGTCGGCGACATAGTAGGCAACGCCCCATCCGTGGGGATTCGACTGACTTTGTTGAATGAGTGCATTATCTGCGCTCACCAAGGATTGGTGGACTTGACTCGGAATCACACTTCTAAAACCAAATAATCTACACATTGAACACTCCTGGTAGAAATTGATTCTTTCATAGTCTTGAACGAATCGAAAAGGTGATTTACCTAATTTAATGATCAATTTACTTTGACCAATACAAGATTACCTTTAGCATGTTCTTAAACTCTTTTTGAACGGTTAAATTTGAATTCGGATCCGGAATCATTGGGCATTGATTGGACGAAAAAGGAAACGCTTTACTTCGTCGGTGAGTGCTATGATCGTGATGCGAATTTGCGTGTCCTTCTGGGATATAGCACTCATGTCCTTGATAATGCGATAATCTTAATATTGGGTAAAACGATCTTTCAACCCTATATGAGTCGTGGGTGGGATCTAGAAGATAGCGATTTAAAATCCATTCGAATTCAAAGAAACGATATGCCAAGTTCGGCGGGAATCTGGGAAGGGAAGGTTTTCTCTCCCTTCTTTAACACGCTTGGGTTGGACATTCCTGATGAAGTGGCACTCATCCCGATCCCGATTGGAAAACGACTTTCGATCTTGATCTTGGGAGAACCCATTGATGGAAGGTCTCTTGCCGATCTGCGTGCCTTAGCCAAGGGTGTAGGGAAACAGTTAGAAAAACTCATCGTTCTTACGAAATCCGGAGAACTACCGGCACCCGAGGATCGGATTCCAGCGACGCCCCGTAAACGCGTAAGTTCGGAGGTGTCCAATGAATCTCTTGAGGCTCACGTCTTAGAGGCAACCTCAGAAGTAGAGGAAGTTCTCAGTCCTGGTGCATCTTCGGACAATTTCTTAGATGCTTCAGAAGCTGAAACATCTTTTACCGAATCTGAAAAATCCCACCCACGACTCAATAAAAAAGAAGTGGAAGAATATGTCATTCGCCAGACCTTGACCTTAGAAAGCGAAGTGGGCTTAATCGCTCCGAATCTGGACGAGGACCTAGAAAAATCTCCTTTTCGAAAAGCATCCGAAGAAATGTCTGAAGAGGAAGGAGAATCATCAAAAACATCCTTTGGTCTTCCACTCCTTGATATGTCAACGCAGATTGAGATTGACCCTTCTGAGGTCATACACTCTGCTGAGTCGACGTCCTTTGGCTTACCTCTTCTGATGCAAAGTTCGGAAATGCATGATGAGCCCTCGACCCTGAATGGGGATATCGACTCCGATCCTACCCGTGCAACGCTCTCTCAAATCGATAAAAGCTCCCACGATGAACAAAGAGTCCCGACGATGGTCTCCGAGATCATCGACGCCACCAAAATCGATCTGACCGCAATTCCGGCTGATGCTACGGAAACGCAGACCGAATCTATGCTTGTTAAACCCTATGAAAAAGGATTCTCGCGAGATGAACACACCTCCGGCGTATCGATAATGATCCCGAAGCAAATCGGCGAGGAAAACGTCTCCAATGCGACCCTTATGGGGGGAATTGGTGTTGCGGCCGATTTGGTCGAAAAAAGTCTTCGTGAAACGGTCGCCAATCCAGCCATCAGAAGTGGAGATTTCAAGCGTAATATTCCTGGAGCAGCCATATTTCGCGCTCGAAAAAAATCGGGCAAAGTTGGCGATTTCATTCCGAGATCGACCAAGCAAAGCCCGGCTCTACCTCATGAAGAGGCGACAAAGGTCCATACGCAGAAGTTCGAAAACGTTAAGGAATCCGCGAATGAAAATCCCACTCGCGAAACGCAAAGGGTCATACCCAGCGCGTCCAAGCCGCTTCCTCATCGAGAAGAAGAGAAGGCCAAGACGGAATCAGAAGGTCTTCAAACCGATACCAATCCTAACATCCCGCCGAAAATCCAAAGAGAAATGAAGGTTTTGGCACAAGAAAAAGCGCAACAGGACGATTGGAATCTCAAGGCTGATCCCCTCGATCCATCCATGTTTGACGGCCTTTCCGATCCAAGCCAACTCAGCATAGAAGCTCAATCCATTATTTTGGAGTCGGGGCCAAGTGTCTTGGAAAATCAAGAATATTTTCTGATGATCGACAGTCGCAATAAAAAGGTGGCGTTCAATGCCGCCCAAAAAATTGCCGAAATCGGTGAACCCGCATTGCCTTTTTTGACCTCTATTTTTCCGGGTCGTATTTTTATAGACCGTTATCAATATACCGCAGAAACGCTACCAAATGCGGCCTTGCATACACCGGTTCTAGAGTGTCTTACTCAAATTGGGCAGTCGGCGATGGGCGTTCCATTCGAATATCTAGAAGATAAAAGCACAGAAACACGTTTTTATGCCATTTTCGCTCTTTTGAATTTCGATTGTGGAGACCGCCTCGGCGAAATCTACGAACGCTTTTTTGACAAAGATCCACAGATTCAACAGGTCGCAAAATTCGTCCTGCGAAAAAGCAAAGGCAATAAAGGTTTCGTCAACGTCATTGATCGCTTACGCAACGAGATCCAGTTTTCAGCCAAAGATCACCGATTAGAAATCGCCTGTCAGTTGTTGTCAGCCATAAAAGATCGACAGTCCGTGGAGCTACTCATTAATCTCCTTGAAGAACGAAGCGGACATACAAAAACGACCATTCATCGTTCCCTGCAAAATCTCACTTTAAAAGATCTCTCCTCACCTTATGAATGGCGACAATGGTGGAAAGAGGCCCACGAAGAACCACGGTCCACTTGGCTCGTTGCCGCACTTGATAGCAATGACGAAATGATTCGTAAATCTGCCTACGACGAGATCCAGCATATACCGGGTTTAACGCTTAACTATCATGCCTTGCAGCCCTCAAAACTTCGAAGAAGAGCCCAACGCGAATTGCGTTCCTGGTTCGATACCCATCCCTAAATTATTCAGCTGCCGCCTCAACTTGAGTAGATAACTGGGACAAAAGCCGTGCCCCAGTCGTTTGGATTAGATCCAATTCGTAACGACATCTTGGTTCGGCCCTTTCGATGTATTTATCAAAATGCTCCATGCGATCCTCATGCTTTAATCCCTGCTCGTAGAAAATTTCGCAAACCGCCTCATCAATGAGGATCTTTATTAAATGCTCTGCGTGTAACATGGCCGGCGCAAAATCTTTCTTGGGATCCCAGGATTGACCCGTTAGATTCTCAAGCCACGATGTGATGGGCAATTGGCGAAAATTCTTGAATTTGTCGATGGCCGTCTTTTGGATCAAATGCTGTTGAGCTTGAAGAGAATAGAGATGAATTTTGGCCATCGCTTTTTCTCTTGGATCCCTCAATGAGAGCGCTCGAAACCGAGCCTGGGCTAATTTTTTAACAAAGAGTTGTGGATTTTTGAAAATTCGTCCCAAGGTATCTTTCATTGCCATCAGGGCTTGAATTTGACTCGTCCCCTCATAAATCGGCATCACCATCGCGTCTCTCAATAATTTTTCCACGCCATATTCTGTCGTAAATCCTGATCCTCCGTGAATTTGAATCGCTCGCCTTGCAATTTCAACCGATTTTTCGGCTGCGAAATATTTCAACAAAGGCGTTAAACGACGAGATGTTCTAGCGTATTTTTTAACGTCCGCCTCAATAGCTTCTTTTCTCTTTTGGTCGATCGCGTTGTGTTTTTTCAGATAAATTTTTGACCGATAAGAACGCTCTTCAGCGTAGGCGGCGTGCATCGATAAAGCGCGCATTGCACGTACATCGGTTTCCATCTCGTCGATGTAGTCGGCAATCATTTCGTGCTTATCGATGCTTTTACCAAAGGTACGTCGCTCATCTGCGTAACGTTTGGTTTTCCTTAGTGCCGATTCACAAATACCCAGACACTCAAAACCTACGCTGATTCTCGCGTTATTCATTAGTAGAAGCATTTGTCGAAACCCTTCTCCAACCTTACCAATGAGTTGAGCTGGTGTTTTGGAGTAGGTAATCGAGCAGGTCGCCGAAATGTGATGACCCAATTTTTCTTCCAAACGATCCACACTTGCAAAGATGGTCCGATTTCCCTTCTCGTCTTCCTCAAAGGCTTTCACAAGAAAAAGAGAAAGTGCATCTAAAGAATTTCGATCATCGGTTTTGGCAATCACGACATGGTATTTCCCGTGACCGGAGGTAATAAAAATTTTCTGCCCACTAACCAGCCAATTTCCTTCTTCGTCTTGCTCGGCTTTTGTTCGCAGGTTCGCCATATCTGATCCTGCATCAGGTTCGGTAATATCCATCGAGCCCCAGGCCTTTCCTTTGAGAATTTCCTCGATCTCTTCCTGGAATCGTAGTGACTTCAACATCCCTTTTTCGTTTGTTTCAAACGCGCCTTCCTCGTAGGCATACACCACCAAGGCCATCGCAATCCCTGCATGAAACCCAATATGTGAAGAAAGGGCTACGTCAGAACGTGAAAAAAGCTCGGTCGCCATCATATAGGTAATCAACGCCGAATTCATTCCTCCAAATTCCCTTGGCAACGCGAGTCCATGAAGACCCAAGTCTGCAATCTGTTGCAAAATATCGTTAAAACGTTGGGGCGATTGTACGATGCCATCCACCAAATGAGGATGCATTTTATCGAGGTCGGCAACATAAGGATCGATCTCATCTGCTGAGAATTTCCCAACCAAATCGAGGACGTCTTCGTAAAAACTAACCGTCTCATCGGAATTTTCAAATCCATCTTCTTGGGTAAAATCGTCTTCAATAAGTTGGGTCAAAGGCGCCCAGTCGATTTCACGTTCAACATAAAATCTGAGATCTTCGTTCTCTGTGTAAAAATTTGCCATTTTTCTTCCTTATTTACTTCGTTTGAAGCTCTTGTGTTCGGTGTTGATCAATGAAAAGACTTGAGCGCGCGATTCTAACAATTTCATTCATATGCAAATCGATCGAGGATGCACCCAGGGAATCAGCGGTCGCAATTCCACCAACCACCATTTGAATAACATGGAGAACGTAGGCGCGAGGCTGGACATCAGCACGCACTTCACCGCGTTCCACCCCCTTTTGAATATAATCTGAAAGAATGGAGATATAGGGCCCCAAATAGTCATCCATTCGTTTTCTTAAATGGGCGGGCCGATCGAGCATTTCTCTTAAAATAAGCCTAGCCCGATTAGGGTCTCGAACGAAAAATCGCACCACCTCGCCGACCAAACCATCAAAACGATCTTCACCAGAGGTCGCCAACTTCAAAATACGCGGCAACTCATCGTTCCAATGCTCAAAGACACGGTTTAAGACCGCGCTTCGTAATTTTTCTTTTGAACGATAATGATAAAGAAGCGAAGGTTTTTTAATGCCCACCTCTGTTGCGATGGCGCTTAAACTCGTCCCATTATAACCCGTGGTGGCAAAACGTTTGGTTGCAACATCTAACAGGCGCTCGGAGATATTCTGTTCTTTCATACTACCTTTCAACCAAGGGGTCGGCAGAACACTACCGAACGGTAGTCTACAGTCAACCCTTTAAAAAAAGATTTGAAATTCTGAAATGGACCTTAGAAAAAAATTGTAGGCGTGAAACGTGTAGGAAAAGTGCTGGCGCTCGGATAAGCACTTGCTCGGTAGCCGTAGATTGGAGGTTGTATTTGTCTCGGACCCTGATGTGGAAGCGCGTCCACAAGCCGAGTTAATGACCGATGTGAAGCACGATATTCTCATTTATTTACAACGCGTTACAGGAAAGCCTGAAACGAAAAAATGTTTTGGCCGAAGAAGAGTGCGCTTGGCATTCCGGGTGCTGAGTTTTGACAAGGATTGATTTATGTTGGGGCGGACCTTTTAGGAGCGCCCTCAACTGATGGAGTGGGAATGAGATATAAAACTATCAGGGTGGGAGAATTTGGGAGCGTCTTTGGACAATCCCAAAATTCTAAAATGGGCGTCGACAGACGTCCGCACCTCGTTGGGGCGTGGCCCCGGCTCAGGTGCTTAATACCCCAGGTCTTTGAGAAAAGATCAAATGGCTTAAAATATCGTGGTTGGCGATGGTCAACCGGGATCAATTTGGTTCTTTTCTCGGAATCGAGATTGGTCTTAGTTCACTAAAATAATGAGCTAGGGGAGGAGCAAAAACAGAAAGGCCGACTTTGGGATTCTTCTCGAAGGAGGCCTTTCTATGTTTTGCGCTACCTTTTTTAGTTTATGGGTTTACAAAGTAAGGGGCCTTACAAGTAAGCAGATTTACTATACTGATGAACTCCAATTTCGGAGTAACGATCATTTTCTTTTACCCCGAAAATATCACATATTTCCGGTTTCAACGGTTTCGTTACAGATCGGCCCCTTCGTCTCGTCGAATTTGTTTGACATCAATCGTGTTAGAATTAGAAAGACCGGTGCTTGAAATGAGTGGGCGAAGAGGGTTTGTCAGAGGTCGACCCGCACGCCTGCAGAAACTCGCGCCGCAAAGACCTCGGTGTCGGCGCCAGTCTCGCGCAGGTGAAGATGGCACAAGTTTGGGAGTCCATCGCCGGTTGCGAGAGCACGTAGGCTGTCCGAGGGGTGGTGAACACCATCGAATCCGAGCGCGATCACGCCAAGGTCGGAGCGTGCGATTGTGGCGGCCGCCTCGGCGTCGAGCTCGCCCTCATGCACAATCAAGTAGCGCAATTGTGGGAGCCGCTCAGCGGTCAAAGTTCCTGCCTGCAACGCGGTAACGGGCTCAGCGCGGTTCGGTGGCCAGTAGCCGAGGTTAAGTTCAACAGTCACCAGGTTTGGGAACGATTGGTCGGTGGCGAAACCCAACCAATAGGCGGCGAAGTCGATCTGAATCGACGTGAGGTTTTGCGTCGCCTCTACAAGTGGCACCACTCCTTCTGACGTCACAATGCTATTTTCAGGACATGACAGGCGAAGGGCCTCCAACACGGGTAATTCGCCTAACCAGGCTGACAACGCAGCACAGGGCTCGGTCATCAAGCGTTTCCAACGTGATATCCACCACGCGCAAAGCGTGTCCTGGGAGCTTTGTCAATGCCTCGAACAAGGCCTCGTTGTCTACGAGTTCCTCGATATCGGCCAAACATTTCCTACCGATCAAGGCTTCTAACTCCTCCGGGGTCAACGATCCTTTCAGACTAAAATGACGTAGACGAGCGGCGGACTTCGCTTTGATCATTGGGGTAAGATCGTAGTCATGACCACTGTGCAAACGTAGTTTTGTTAGTGTTTTGGGGAGGGATACGGCCTTGCTATTAAATCGAATACCCAAGAAAGCGCCGTCGAGACTCTCCAATTTGGGAAAGCGTGTGGGCAACATCTTGGCGAACAAAGTCAACGCGTCGTTACTCATTCCAAGTTGTAGATGACGCAGCCCTGCAAAGGCGCCTTTCTTCGTAAGGCGGCTCATCGCCGTCTTTCCTACAACGCCCTGCAATTCCAAAGACGTGAGCTTAGTCAGGCCGGAGTCCAACGTGTATGCAAGCCGTTTGTCGTAGGTTTCGTATTCATTCCAAAGGGAGAGGGTGTGCAGTTTGCGAACAGCGGCGACACGGGCGAGCTCAGTAACGTCATGCTCGTTGATACAGACTCGCAGACTTCGAAGTTTGCGTTGTGCCTTGAACAAGGGCTTAACTTGATCGGTCGTGAGCTCGGCATCACTGTGGATGTGGGTCAGCTTTGGTAGCGCGTAATCCGTCAAGGTCTCGAAGTCGCTGACTTGCAAGGTCGAAATCTTAGCCAACACGTCGGAATCCGAGATTACGACGGTGTGCCTGGAATAGTGCGTACGAGCGGCCACGCGTTTGGTGGCTCGCCTTTGTTTGCGGCCGCAAACCAATCGTGCGGAGCTTCCCGCACAAGATCGTCGATCGTAGCCAGCGCTGTTTCAAGTGCCTTGATCGTTTTGGGGGTCAGTGTGAGATGGTTGGCTCCCGCTGAAACCGCCTGCCACTCCATTTTCGCCAGCGAGGTGGGTTCGGGGCGGGATTGGCGTACCTCGATAGGGCCTCCACGGATGCCCAGCAGGATTGGATCTTGTAGATAGACAACCGGGCGGGTGGCCTGGAGCAAGGTCTGCAATGAGGGGGTGTTCTTGAGCATCTATTCGGTTCATTTACAAAATTAAAACGATCTATGCTTTGTGGCGGTGTACAAAATCTGCCTCATTTGTCCGTGATGGCAAAACCTTTTGCCGTCTACCAAAAGCACGCATTCTGGTCTTTCAACCCAAGGCGATAAACTACCGAACGGTAGTCTATAGTCAACCCTTTGGCGAAATATTTGAAATTATGAAAAGAGGATGTTAGATCAATACAATCTAAAACGAGATCTCCATGCGCCAGTCTGTACTTCTATGCATTAGCTTCATTTTTGTCTTATTGTCTTCTTGTACCGATACGGTGGGAAGCGGTAACGACTGCCCTGCAAACGAAAAAGAGAATCCCATCACAGGCACCTGCGAGCCGATCGTGAGAGATAGAAACAACAAGCCTCAACCCAATAACAACGCCAATAACGGCGGCCAGTCCACCAATACAACGGCGAACAATGGAACGACCGGAACGACGACAGGAAGCACGATTTCTGAGTCTTGCCAGGACTGTCCCGTTCAAATCAATCCTGGTCGCATTGTCTTCAGTTATACGCCAGTTCTGGAATCAAAAAACAACAATATTACGCTCAAGAGTAACGTTGATAGTATTATTAAAGTGACCGCCGTCGAGTTTGAAAATGCAACGCCGGACGAATTCTCGATCGTGGGGATTAATGTGGGCGATACGATTTCCGGATTGGGCGTGGTTTCGGGGAATGTTCAGTTTACGCCCAAAGATCAGACCGACGATGACGTGATCCTTAAGATTTCTTTTGAAGGCATTAGCGAGCCCGCGACGCTCATTCTTAAAAGCCGCATTATGGGCACCGACCTTTGTTCTGAGAACTGCCCACGTATTCAAGTATCGCCTAGCCATGTCGCCCTATCCTTCCAACCTATGTCGCCCAATATCGAGCAGACCATTGTTGTTGGAAGTGTTGGCCAAGCCAATATCGTAATTCATGAAATTCTATTGGTTCAACAAGGTGCCGCATTTTCTCTTTCCCACGATCAGCTTCCGATGACCTTGCGGCCGAGCGAGACGCGAAACTTAGATCTCACCTTTGATACCTCATCAGGTGGAGGCCCGACCGGAGAAATTTTGATTCGAAGCAATGATCCCTTCACACCCGAAATCAAAATCCCCCTTAGCGCGACAACCAAAGGTGGATCCGAAGATCCATGTATTGACGTTACACCAGTCACGCTCAATTTCGGCTCGCTACAGCGCGGCCAAACCCAGGTTCGAAATTTCGCGATTACAAATTGCGGCATCGGTCCCTTGAATGTAACCGGTATTGAGCGAGGTCGCTTTTTTGGAATTCCTACAAGTTCGGCCTATCAGCTCACAGGCTGGACCGGTGGAATTGTTCCTGCCAACCAAACACAATTGGTTGAAATGACCTACTCGCCGGGGCGAGCGGGACGCGATAATGGTAGCTTTAATGTCCGGTCTGATGCGACGGCCTCTCCCTCGGTTCGCGTTAGTGTGCGCGCGATTTCTGAGACTCCACCCATCGCTGACCAAGACATTCACATTAAAGTTGAGTGGAATTCCGATGACACAGATGTCGATACCCATGTTTTACTTTTGCCAGGAAATCAAGCCCCAGGTGTTCAAGGCCTGTGGTGCGATAACGATTGTTACTTCCAACATCCTGAACGCGATTGGGGCGTACCCGGGGACTGGCAAGATGATCCCTTTTTGGATTTAGATGATGTGGATGGATTCGGACCAGAAAACGTAAATATCGCAAAGGGAATCAACGGTAAGAAATATCGTGTCGTTCTCCACTATTATGACGATAGCCATGAAGAATCCGGCTCATCTTCATCTGATGTAACGGTAAGTCTTTACCATCGCGGTATGCTTCAGCAGACTTGGGGCCCTCTTCATCTTGAGCGAACAAGCGACACCCGAGATGTGTTTGAAATCGCGTGGCCATCACGCACGATTACGACCCTGAGCGGCGGAATCTACCGCGCGTCTCGTTCGTGCAGTCCTTAAGCACTTCGGTTTAAAAAACGAAACTTCTCAGCGCTATCGCGCGTCAAAAAATTTTCACTATCCCACGCTCCACCTGCCAAGATCGACGTCATTCGCGTCACGATAGAGGCCGGTTTTTGGGCATCGCTATGGAGCAAAGATCCCAACGTGCCATCATACCAGGTTTCAACACAGCCTGAAAAAACATTGATGCCTTCTAAAAGTGGTGCGTCGTATTCCTTTTCCCAGTCAAACCCGGTTGAAGAAAACATGGCCTGAATACCCTTTGCGGATCGAATTGCAGATTCAGTTGCCAGAGCGATACCGCTGGAAAGTACGGGATCTAAAAAACCTAGACTATTACCAACCAAACAATAGCCTTCCCCGGAGGGTTTAATAATCGCCTTTTTAAACCCAAAAGCGGATTTTGGCGGACGCGCAAACTCAACATCCGAAAAGCGTTCTCTGGTCGGTGAAAAAAGCGCTAGCAGACGTCGATAGGCAGCTTCATCATTTTCACCCTCTTCATGAATATTGGATTTTAAGTCGATAAATCCAACCGAGGCCAGTTCGTTGGTGATTGGAATTATCCAGCCCCAAGTTTGACTTTCGTTGGTCAGAACCCAGGTCGCTAGACCATCAAAACCATCGGGTCGTCGTGCATCCTTGAGGTGCGCAAAAATCGCCCCTCGGGGATCCTCAGCTTGAACTTTTTGCTGGGCTTTTTCTTTTGCATCGACGAGAAGCGCTTTTCCTGACGCATCGACAACCCAATCCACCTTTACCGATCTTTTCGTGTCGCCTTCCACGAGATCAAGGGTCCACATCCCGCCCTGGAGGTGCCCCTTTTCGAGGCATGTGTTCCAAAGAATTTCAATGCCTTGTGCTTCAACTTCTTCGCTTAATGCAAAATCAAACGCCGAACGTGGCATACTAAAAGCGTGGTCAAAATCCAAATTCATGGTATCCGAAAAATGAATTCGAGTTTTCTTTAGGCCGTTATGAAAAACACCCCCCGGTTTTTTTATAAAATGCATTTTTTCCACGGCGCCTAAAAGTCCAGCCTCTTTGAAGTGGTCAAGCGAGACCGGCAACAAAGATTCACCCACTGCGAACCTAGGAAAGGTTGTTCTTTCGATAATAAAACTTTTGATGCCAAGTTTGTTTAACATCGCCGCACAGGTCGTACCGCCGGGGCCGGCTCCAATAATCGCTACCAAAGGTGTATCTTCTTTCATTCTTCTCCCTCTCCGCATTGGGTGGTTTGAATTAGGAACTGATAGGCTCGCCTAGAATCGACAATCGAAATCCGCGATGGACATGTCTTTCCCTCCTTCCATTCGTAGCGAACAATCGTATCTTTCCTTACTATATTCCTCGTAATTATTTTCCCCTTATCCCAAAAATCTTCGATGGGGCCAATTTCGCTTTGATGGATTTGTTTGCCCTCAAGCTCCCCTACCATCGGCGTCAATACCAAGGTTGCGCTAATGACCTGCATCACCAAACGCAAATCAAAAGGTATCTTGTCCGCATAACGCCCCGACACTTTCCCGTGCGTGCCCTCCTGCTCAAGAATCACAATGGGCCGGCCCGAGGGGTCCAAAAAAACAGTCGTTAGAAGCGAACCGTCGTATTGCACAACCGCGTCAAGTTCACGCGTTTCTTTGGCGATAATGGTGATGTTTTGGCGCGTAAAAAAAGGTTCAATGTCGTCGGAAATTCGAACCAACTTTGGCGCGGGGCTATCTTTCTTTTGGGTGGTGCACGCGGACGGTAAAGCGAACGTGACGACTAAAAGAAGGTAAACTCTACATCTTTTCATTCTTCTGCCTTTTTATAGCGCGTTAAGATCCAGTCGAAACTCGGTAACAATATAATCGCAAAACTCACACCGCTTGCGATCGTGATCCCAAATGCAAAAAGTATGGGATGGGTGGATAAAATCAAGGCACCGAAGGAAAACATTGTTGACGTGTAGGCCATGGTAATGCTTAGCGAAAGGGCACCTATTTCGTCTTGGTGGGCGACCAACATTACGCCATAGTCGGCTCCGATTGCGATGACGAGAATGAGTGCCAAACCGTGAATCGGACCTATTGAGATACCCAGCAGACTTAACATTCCAAGCGTTGCCAAACATCCTAGAATAGGCGGACCTAGGGCGACAAAGACCGCCCATTTTTCGCGGAAAGAAATTGCGCTAATCAGAGTGATTAGTATCAAACCGAGGCCAATCGCGTAGATGATTTCTTGACCGAGAATCTGCCAGGCTTCATTTAAGGTTTCACGTTGTTGGAACCAAAAAACGCCATCCAGGCCGTTTATTTTTTCCTGTAATTTCTCCTTATTCTTCACCTTTCCAAGATAGGTGAAGAGGAGCTCTCCTTTTTTATCTGGATCAAAAAGATCGGCCAACCCCTGAAGATCGCTCTTTCGAATATCAGAGAGTTCTAAGAAATCCTCCGGTATTGGAAACCCGACTTGCATCGGTTCTAACATCGCTGCCTCGACACCTTTTTCGTCGAAACTTTTCCGCATCTGGGCTATCAATTGAGCACGATTTTTAACGAAAAAATCTCGATTCATTTTCTGTTTTTTCTTGGACCAAATCACGTGATGTAGACTTGAATAGTCTTCCAAGAGATCCTCTTCAACGGCTTGGTCTAAAACGGCAGCTAAAGCATCGTTACGGATCAAGGCCTGCTCAACGCTATCCTTTCCTGGCTTCTTCGGTGCACGTACAAGAACAATAGCGCCGCTCTGAGAACCAGATACTTTTTGACGAACTTCCCTTTCTTCTGTTTTGATTTTTGGTGTCGGATTTCGGATCGCATCAAGATTTTTTTCCAACGCAAAGGAAGGAAGACCCACGACAATAAGCACGAAAACGGGGAGCGTTAGAAGCATTCCCAGAAGAGGCCTGGACCGTAATTGTTCGACCACTTTCGCGGTTTTCGCGGTCGCCTTAAGATGACGCGCACGTTGAGGACCTTGAGTGATTGTTTGAGAAATCGCCCATGTTGCAAGCACACTTCCCAACACACCGACAGATGCAAAAAGTCCAATCTGATGAAGGGCGGAAACGGATGAGGAAAACAACACGATGAAACCACCGATGGTGGTCAGGGCGCCCACGCGAATGGCGGGCCATACTTTATGACTCGATTCGTGGGGATGGTTCAAATAATGAATTGCATAATCCACGCACACGCCGATCAAAGATGCGCCAAATGCTAGCGCAATTAAATGCACTTCTCCGAATACCAAAGACGTGACCGCGAAGGCCAATCCCCCCCCAAAGGCGATCGATAAAAGAGGCAACAACACAAAACCTATGCGTCCAAAAACGACACCAAAAATGAGCAGCAATCCCAAAAAACCAATAAACGTTATGCGCTGAATATCGCGTTTTATGATCGTCGAAATGGCGAGGGTATAAGGATAGGCTGCGGCCACAGAGAGCGTCGAGTCGACGTTTTTTGACGCCTCAAAGCGGCCCTTGATTAGGGCATCAACGGCCTTTGCGTTGTTGGCATCAAAGGCGGAATGCTTGAGTTCGACAAAGATCACCGACGCATCACTTTTTGTCCTATAGCGACCATCAACGATCTCAAGTTCGGGACCCAAAAGAGAATTAAGACGATCTAAAATGCCGACGTAAGCGAGCAAAGGATCTTTGGGTCCCAAACGTTGCATCATCGTCCCATAACGTCCTCCAAGGCTTGCGATAAAACGCGTCGCGGCGCTATCCATTCCTTCTTTGGTCTTGAGCTTTTCCAAGTCCGCAAAAGAATCGGCGATGAAGTCATAACGTCGTGGAAAATACAAACCATGAATCGATTTAGGACGTTGAGGCGGACGATTTCGAACGGACAAAAAGAGGTCTGACTTGCCAAGGGATTTTGCAATTTCATCGGAAATCGACCCATGTTCTTTTCCACCAATCAGAAGAATCGCGTGTTGTGAGAGTCCCGATTTTGCCAATTCTTTGGCCGCAATGGAAGACTCAGAATCGACCGGTAAGAACTGCGTTATGTCGGCGGGGAAGGTTGGCTTTCGGAAGAAGAATACCACGACAAGCAGCGCGATGAGCGCAAAAATGCCGACAAAAAGTACACCGAAATTTGTCCTCTCTTTCAAGGCTTAAAAAGACGGTTTTCTTTTTTACTGAGGTCCGTTTGGATATCGATGCTCTTGAATATAATTTCTCTTTTTACACCGTCAGATTCGATCAAACTCAGATCCAAAATCACATCTTTTTTTCCATGAATGATACACTGTTTAAAGATGGATTTTTCTTTTCGACTTTTCAAAACCACCGCCCAGTTTTCCCCCTCTCCTTCTACACTAACGAGATATCGTTCTTCCAAGGATGCTGAATTCGCTTGGGTCAAATCGCGAAGTAAAGTCATCGCACCAATGATGTCTGGAGCGCTTGATTTTTCGATACGCATCGTCCCCGATTTATCGGTGACAACAATCGCGTCGCCAGAAAACAAGGTAAGGGATTGGGTCGGTGAGAGAATTTCGCGAATAAATTTTCCGCTGGGATGGATGACAAATTGTCCTTGGGAAACCAAGGCGCGTTTTAGAAAAGGGACCTTCACCTTCTCCGTAAAAAGAACACGAATCGTCGAATCAGAATGCAAAGTTTTTAAAAGTTCCGCTGCCGACCTTTTCTTCTCTTGGGCACCTACTGAAAATGAGAAACTAAACACAAGAAAAATGAGGTAACTTATCAATTTATTCATCGTGTTATCCTTTCCAATATCTCATCCGGAATCTGCGTTAGAAAATCCAACTCTGGGGTCACACAAACCATCTGCGTACGACCACGTGCTATAATTTTTTCAGAATGTGCGTTCTCGATGACATAGCCCACATCGATACGATGGGATAGGTCGACAAAAAAAGCGCTCACCTTCAAGTCGTCTCCGTAACGTGCGGCGGACACATGGCGGCACTTACTTTCAGAGACAACCAGTCCAAAACCTAAAGCGATAATTTCATCTACGTCCAGATCATGCATACGCATTAATGCCGTTCGAGCGAGTTCAAAATATTTAAAATAATGACCATGCCAAACAATATTTACGCGATCGACGTCATGGAAAGGGACCTTTAATTCCACACACGATTTTTTTTTAGATACCTTCAAGAAGACCTCGTAATTGATATACCAAGTTACTATCTAGCCGTTTAAGAAGAGAGACGATATCGATATCAAAACGCCGGTCTTCCTCTGCGAGCGCGATTTCCTCGCGAATGATATCACGGAATTTTTTGGAAGCTGCCACCGTTTCGCTCCCACTTCTCAAGTCAACCGCCTGACTCAGCGCGATTGTTAGGATCGCAAGAATCTGCTCGCTAAGCGTTAAAATGCGTAGGGCATCTCGTGACGCAATAGTACCCATGCTTACTTTATCTTGGTTATGACTTTCCGTGCTACGACTAAAAGAAGTTGCTGGCATGGTGAGCTTTAGCGCCTCAGCGGCGAGGGCAGACGTACTTATTGACATCGCTTTGAAACCATGTCGAGCATCGCCAGCACTACGTTCCAGCCCAGGTTTAACAAGATTTCGCGGTAAGAGTTCGCCGTCGGCCATCGTCGGCCCACATAATAATTGCATCTGCCGATCGAGCAGATCTGCAACATTGGCCACTCCAATTTTAAGCATATCCATCGCCATTCCAATATGGCCGCCGTAGAAATTTCCACCGTGAAGCACGTCTCCATTCTCGGGATCAAAAAGAGGATTGTCGCTACACCCATTGAGTTCGGTTTCAACCCAAGGTGTCAATGCATCGATACTATCTTCCAGCACGCCGATGACATGGGGCGCGCAACGAATTGAATATACGCTTTGAAGTTTTTTCGGATTTTTATGAGTTTGGGGATTGTATTCCAACCAATCCGCCATTCTTTTGGCAACACGCATTTGACCCGGGTGAGGTTTACTTTCGTGAATGCGTTTATCAAAATGACCGGCGTTGCCTTCACAAACATCGCACAAAGCGGCCGATAAATAACTCGATATTTCAGAGAATTGCGTCGCCCGATTCATCGCCAAGGCCGCCAGCGCTGTCATCACGCTCGTCCCATTCATGATCGCAAGACTTTCTTTGGGGCCAATAGAAAGGCCCTCGATTCCGAACTCTGCAAAGACCTCAGACGTGGGACGGGTCTTTCCCTGCCACAACACTTCTCGCTCTCCGGTGAGAACGGCCGCCACATAGGAGAGCGGCGTCAAATCACCGCTGGCACCGACCGAGCCCTCAGCAGGAATGGCTGGGAGTACATCGTTTTCCAAAAGCCATTGCAATTTTTCTAGCAGCTCCCACCGCACCGCCGAACGTCCAAAACACAGGGATTGTAAACGTGCGGCAACGATGGCTCGGGATTCTTCAACGCTAAAAATACGGCCCGTGCCGCATCCGTGAAATCGAATCAGATTTCTTGCAAGCGTGCGTGCCTGGCTTGATCCAATCACCATCTCAATATTTTCGCCAAAGCCGGTCGTCACACCATAAATGGGCGTGTTCTTTTCGACCAATATTTCAAAACGTTTTCGGGCTTCCTCGATTTGTTGGCGATAGAGAGGGTCTGGATTTAGCCTGGTCCGACGACGTTTATAAGCGATATCAACGAGATCATCAATCTCCAAAGCATCAGATCCAAATACGACAAAACTCATTGTATGCTCACTTCACTCAGTCTTGCCCGCGACTTTGCGCGGGCTTCAAGGCGGTTTGGCCCTTATCCAAGGGGGCTTCCAGTTTGACGTTCGAAGGCTCCCAAAAATCAAAAAAATTGAACCAATTATCGGGTGCCATCTTACAATAGACTTCTAGTCTATCTGCATAGGCTTGGGCAAGCTCCTTCAGCGCTTCATTTTTCGCCTCACCTTTAGGCAGAATAACGCGTTCGGAAAAAGGTTCGCAGTGCAGATCGTAACGGTTTCCTCCACGATAGAGCCCGAAGACCAAATAGACGGGGCATTTGAGTAGCGAGGCGAGTACGAAACCGCCGGTTGAAAACGCGGCTTTTTGCCCTAAGAATTCAACCTCAACAGATTGTGAGCCAGGTAGGACGCGATCGATGAGAATGGCTCCCATTTCCCCCTTTTCTATTCTTTTTCGCACCCTCAAAATCGCCGAAATTCGATCTTGGGAAATGTCGATTACCCGAAAAGATTTTCTTCCGAACTTTTCTAAAACCCCATTAATCACGCGCGAATTTTCATTGTAGACAATCGCATTGATACGCAAATTCTTGGAGCTTCCAGCACCACTCATCGCTGCAAAGGAGCCAAGATGGGCACCAAGAAGAAGTCCCCCCTTTTTTTCTTCGGCGAGGGCCTGAAGATAGTCATGACCATGGGTTTTAAAGGAAAATTTCTCGGTCCGTCCCAGAGAAAAAAACACTCTATCGAGTGCGACTTCGGCGAAGCGCAAAATATTGATAAACACTTCTTTTTTTGTCGCGTCTCGGCCGCGAATTTTCCTCTGAAATTTCTGGGAGGCGCGTCGTGTTCGACGACTTGTTAAATAATAATAGGCACTTACCGGCCACAAGATCAAACGAGGTAGCCAGCGTCCAAAAACGGTCGCACTCCAGAGAAGAAAAGAGATGCCCAAGACGGTTCCGCTTTCGGGAATGCGTGTCCAGTTTTCAGATTTTGCGGGCAACTGATCCATCTTTACCTTTTCTTCGAGGACTTGAGCGCCCACGGAATCGCGGAAAGAACAAGTTTGACATGGGTACGGGTGATCGCAAAATTATCCTCCCACATCCTGAAATGGGAAATCCCGCCCTCCTCTTCCGTGAGGTATCGAACGGGCACGGGAACATTGATCACCGGCACACCTAAGCGCACAATTTTGACGGCAATTTCGATGTCAAATTCCATGTAATTTCCCTTCGCCGCTGCTTCAATCGCGGCGTCCACTGGATAGATTCGAAACCCGCACATTGGATCTGTGATCGCAAACCCAAGGGTTTCAACGTGGGTCCAGAAGATTGTAATTTTACGCGCCCAGAGCCGAAGTTTAGGGGCGCTATCGTCGAAAAGCGGATGGCCAAGAAGAAGCGAATCCGGGGCTTTTTTCGAAATCTCCATGAAGGTAGGAATCAAATCGAGATCGTGTTGGCCGTCGGCGTCAATTTGAAGCGCGTGTGTGAACCCCGCGTCTTGGGCCGCCTGAAAGCCGCTTTTCACCGCCGCACCTTTGCCACCATTTTGAGAGCGATGGACGGCCCTAAACCCTTCTTTTTCGAGCGCTATTATTTCGGCCGTGGTTTCCTCATTACTTCCATCGTTAACGATAATAATATCATCGATTTTTTGCCGAACGCGTCCGGCCACTGTTCGAATGGTGGACGAATTATTATAGCACGGAATAATGCAACACAATCTATAAGTCGACTTAGTCATGGTGAATGAAAGCTCCGCTTGTACAAATATGGCGTGAGCCATCCTGGGGCTGAGGATCGAAAATAATGGTAAACTTAACATCTTTGTCTAGACGGTCCAACACAATCTCAATCCTGGAATTTGGTGTAATGGGCGATTTAAATTTAAGGGCGCGTAGGGCTTTGGGTGCCGATAGGTCTGGCCAACAGGCTTGAATTTCTTTCCTTATAATACTCAGCTGCGCCACGCCAGGTAGGATCGGAAAACCGTCAAAATGTCCTTCAAAATAGACGCACTCTTGTGGAATAGAAATTTTCACTGAAAGCGAATTTTTGTCCATCCTACGTTCAAGGATATCGACATCTTGTTTGGCATCCTGAATAATTTTCATAAGATCCTTTCTTGAAATTTTCCCCAGGGCCGTACGAGGTAGAGCGTTCACGATATGAATTTTGGGTAGGATAGATTTTTCAAAACCTACCAAAAGATGTGCCCTTACTTGGTCAGATTTAGTATCATCGCCTACTACTACAAGTGCGTGTAAACGACTTCCATCAACGAGCGCAATCGCGGCGTCGACCACTTTATCGTGTTGAATAAGATGTGCTTTGAGGGCATCTTTGGAAATACGTTTCCCACCAATTTTTAGGATATCATCGGCGCGTCCTAGATGGGTAAATCCTTGACCATCGATTGAAATCTGAATTCTGTCTTGGGTCTTGAAATAGGCCTCTGAATGTTCCACAAAAGGAGAGCGCACCTCCATCAAGCCTTGTTCGTCGGTACGAATGGTCACCGGAGGAAATGGAATCCACTCAGGTCCCGCCGCACCTGTTCTTCTGGAGGCAATGCCACCCGTTTCTGTTGAACCAAAAATTTCGACGATAGACATTCCCAAACCTTCCAGACGCGTACGCGTACTTTCCGGCAAGGGGGCGCCGGACGAAAACACACGAATATCGGGGGTCAGTGAGGAGGAAAGATTGCGGAGCTGAAAGGGCGTACTTACAAAAAAGTCTACATCGAATTCCATCGCAAGCTGACCAATCGAATCTCCGTGAAGGGGACGTTGTAGCACGAGCTCACATCCACTAATCGTGGGAATCATCACCGAAAAAAGAAAGCCAAAAAGATGGTGGGCGGGTACGCCGCTCATCAAAACCATATCTTTTTTTATGGAAAAATAATCCACCAAAAATCGCGCTTCTCCGAACAATTGGCGAGCGGATTTCCTCAAGCATATGGGATTCCCGCTCGACCCTGAGGTGTGGAATTCTGCAATTATAAGATCTGCTGAGGGTTCCAAATCAAAAAGAGAAAGACGATCGACTCGCCTTTTATTTCCTCTGGCCTCTTCTATTCCTTTATCGGAAATAACGACAAGAGGCCTCGTTTTCATAAGGGTATCAACGCCGCCCTGGGCAAAAACAATGCATCTTTTTTCGGCCCAACTTGCCCAAGCAATGCAAGCAATCGAAAGTGTTGTATCGCTCTCGATATAAACATCACCTTCTTGTCCTCCGATCAATTCACGTAAATAGGCAACGTCATCCAAGAAGGATGAATCCGCATTTTGTAGACCAATCTGAATCATGTCTCTCCCTCAGGTATCTGTTTTTTTGGAAGAATACCTTTTAAAAACGTGTCGTAAAAATGAGATGAAAACTCCCGGAAACGATAACGTCGAACGAGAAATTCGGACGCAAAAAGCACGCCCATCATCACGTAGCTTAGTAAGCCAGTATACAATGCCCACCAAGACAAAGGTGCCCAACAGAGCGCAAAAGAAACCAGCGCGTTACCCAAAAAGAAGGCACACCAAAGAAGGGTGAACTGACGACAATGCTTTTTTTGGTTCTTTGATAGATCTGGGTTGTACATCGACGCAAAACGCTCGATCATTGGAAGCGTCCATAAGGTTGCCCCGAATACGAAAAAAAGCGATACATTTATCATCGAGGGCATCAGCCGTAGCGCAAATTCGGAATCGAGCGCAATGGCAATACCCATCGGTGTGGCGATCGAAATTGCCAATGCAATAAAAGGACCCCAAAACACTTTTTTACTAAACACGCCTACGATAATGCGCAAGCCTAAAAGCGAGCCGAGTACCATCGCGACTTCTTTCACAGAAAAATAGGACAGGCCCGCGTACACCAACACGGGGTACACCACGGCCGTGATTGCAAGGAGAACGCTCAGCACGGTTTTCAAATTTTTCGAAAGATGAGCGATGTGTTCACCCCTCCAAAAGCAAAATTATTATTCATAACAATGTCAACCTTTGCTCCAGGATCGCTCGCCAAATCACCAGACGCGCGTACATAATTTAGCTTTGCGCACTCGGGATCTAGCGTATCCAGATTCGAATTCGCTGGAAGAAAATTCTTTTGAAGGGCAACGATACTGACAATCGATTCCAGGGCGCCTGCCGCCCCGAGCGTGTGACCGCTCAGACCTTTGGTCGAACTTATGGGGACCTTTTTACCCAACACCATTTCGCTTGCTTGGCTCTCACACACGTCGCCGATTCGTGTTCCAGTCGCGTGCGCATTCACGTAATCCAATGCATCGTTTTTTAGATGGGCATCGTCCAGCGCGGCTTGCATCGCCGAGGCCATCCCTCTCGGATTTGGATTTGTCATGTGAATACCATCACAAGTGCTACCAAACCCAATCACTTCGCAGTAGATCTTTGCCCCGCGTTTTAGGGCGTGTTCCATGCCTTCGAGAACCAAGGTTGCAGCGCCCTCCCCGACAACCAAACCATCTCTTTTTGTATCGAAAGGACGGGGCGATAACTCCGGCTCTTCGTTGAAATTTGTCGAGGTTGCGCGAAGGAGATCAAAGACACCTGCGTGCGAAAAATGAAGTTCTTCTGCGCCGCCTGCAATCATCATATCTTGCTTGCCAAACTTAATTGCCTCGTAGGCATAACCGACACCTTGAGAGCCACTTGTGCACGCCGAACAGGTTGTAATGACGCGACCACGAATGCCGAAAAAAGTAGCCAAGTTTACCGAACAGGTATGCGACATAAATTTGATGTAATTGGAAGGACGTACGCCAGTGAGTCCTCCCGAGTTTACAACTTTCGTAGAAAAGGTGAGCAATGCCTCCGATGAGCCTTGGGTAGAACCGTAGGAAATACCACATCGGCCGGACACGTAGTCCTCTTTGCTTAAGGCAGAATCTTTGATCGCATCCAATGTCGCACGGAGTGCAAGTTGGCTCACGCGCCCCATCATACGTATTTCTTTTTTTGAAAAATCAAGATTGGAATGCGGTGTCGGCGCAGACAAAAATGTACGCAGTTGTGGGATCTCTTTCCACGATTCCTGTATCCGAATACCACTTGTTTGCGTGCGCAAGGCATCAAAAACCTCGTCGAAAGAATCGCCGATGGGTGAGGTCAATCCAATCCCGGTCACGACAACTCGCCTCGTTTTCACGCCATGCCTCCGTTGACACCAATGACCTGGCCGGTCACATAACTCGCCCCATCGGAACATAGAAAAGCAACAACTTTTGCGACCTCTTCAGGTTTCCCGATTCGACGCATAGGAATATGGGGCAGCACTTTATCGAGTGGCAAGCCTTCGATCATTTCCGTTTCAATGAGTCCCGGTGAAACGGCATTCACGGTAATTCCACGCCGCGCAACTTCTTTTGCCAAGGCTTTGGTCGCCCCGATCAGTCCCGCTTTTGCCGCCGAATAATTCACCTGACCGCGGTTGCCAATTTGTCCAGAAACAGAAGAAAGGGTGATAATGCGTCCCCACCGTTGGCGAACCATCGGCATTAAAATGGGTTTGGTAATATTGTAGAACCCATTCAGCGAGGTCTCAATAACACGGTCCCACGCATCGCCACTCATCGCGGCAAGCAAGGTGTCATCGGCAACGCCGGCATTGTTAATAAGAATAGAAATCGGCGCCTCCTTACCTAAATCTTCGACGGCCTTCGTTGCAAGCTCGCGATCGCAAACATCAAACTTTGCGAGAGAGGCCTCGCCGCCTTTTTCGAGAATGGCCTCTAGAACCGCATGCGCGGCATCGTCGTTGGAACGATAATTGAGAATCACATGGGAGTTTGGAATCTCACTTAACTCTAAAGCGATGGCCGCACCGATACCGCGACTTGCGCCGGTGACAAGAATTCTAGTTTTTTTCAGGGTCATCTAACTCTCCCTCGTATACATTTAAAATACCTTCGGCGAGGCAATCTTTGCCTCGAAAAACCTGACAAGAAAAGGCGGCGATATCGCCGGATCGATGGTCCATCCTAGCCACAATTTCGAGTTCATCATCAATGTTAATCTTTGGAAGATGGAGATCTAATTGCCGACAACTTATCAACATCCCTCGGCGAGGTTTGACGTCGCCGCGATCGGATTCAAGGGCTTGGCGTCTTTTTTCTAAACCTGAAAAAACAGCCACAGCTTGGGCCATCCATTCTAAGGACACCAGCGTTTCCACACCCTGGGCATCGACGTAGCGCTGATTTTCTTTGACTTTAAGTGCGCATTTTATCGAAACATTATCGGCGAAAATAATGCTATCCAGAAGAACGCTTCCGCCGGAATGGGGAATCAAGTCCGCAAT
Organism: Myxococcales bacterium; assembly: GCA_026988815.1. GTDB lineage: Bacteria > Myxococcota_A > Bradymonadia > Bradymonadales > Bradymonadaceae > CALJNB01. The sequence goes on from JALSKP010000139.1 coordinate 49,285, forward strand.
ATTGAGCTCTTCTACTCGCATATTGCCACCCAAGATTTGCCATTTAACGCGGGACATAAGACATGGTACTCACCGACTTTCGCGGTCTCAAACCAGTCCATCAGATGTTGAATTGGAGCGGCAGGATTGCCATCTAAGAGATCGGGCAATGGAGACTGATAAGGTTGGGAAGACATTTGGAGACTTAGGTTTCTATCCTGACCGGGGGTCAACACAAGCGCCGCAGCGAAGGGCTCAAAGACCGGACCGAATGCGGGGGGCCATGCTTCCTCGGCGATTACGACCATCGTTTCACCGTGTTCGTTGGCCGTCATGATTGCCTCTAAAAGTGCCATAGCACTCAGATCCTCATTGGCGGAAATGGCGTTCAGAAACCCTTTATGTGCGTTCGATACACCGACGGTTGAGGCGGGCGCATGATGGACCGAGCCCGAAAAGCGAATCGGAGAAAGGCCCTCGACCCCATCTTCGGCCATTTGTTCGAGCAGACTAAAAAGAACGGAAATACTTCCCAAACATGACCCGAAAACGATTGGTGTATCGGGCTCAAAACCGCCAACCTCTTCCATCACATGCGCGCAATACTTGGTCAGCGGGGCCGCTCTTCGAACGGCACTTCGGGAGAGAATAGAAATGGGTGGAAGGGCACGTTGAGATTCCCACCATGCGTAAGATCGTGTTGGCCAAATTCCCATCACAGTTTCTCAAAAATAAGAGTGACGTTATTACCACCGAAGGCAAAACTATTGGACGCGATAAACTTTCCAGCAATATCGACGGGGTTGGCGTCTAAAGAAATTTTACTCGCCTCTTCGGCTTTTTTAAAACCGATGGTCCCTGGCAGACGTTGGCGTTTGAGCGACTCAATGGAAATAATCGCGTCCACGGTACCACAGGCGCCAAGGGTATGGCCGGTAAATCCTTTGGTAGAAACGACCGGAATTTCTGTGCCAAAAATGCTTTGAATGGCCGTCGATTCTGCGCGGTCATTTTCAAGGGTTCCGGTTCCGTGCGCGTTCAAGGCAGCCACGTCTTTTGGAGAAAGTTCGGCGTCATCAAGTGCAAATTGCATTGTTCGCGCCGCGCCTTCGCCGTCCGGTGGAGGACGCGTGATATGGTATCCATCGGAGGCGGATCCAAATCCCCTCAACGCGAAACTATCACGTTGCCCCAATCGCTCCCTTTCGAGCAGAAGCGCACCGCCAGCCTCGCCGATGTTGATACCGTCCCGTTCAATATCGAAAGGACGACATCGTTCTTTTGAAAGCAATCCCAGGCCCTCAAAACCTTGGAGGGTGAGATCGCACAGCGTATCCACACCGAGAAGAAGTACCGCGTCCGCGATATTTTGAGAAATAAGACGCCGGGCACTGCCAAAAATTTGCGCGCTCGAACTACACGCAGTGCTAATGGTGTATGCAGGACCGGCCAGATCGAATTGGGTTTGAATCATTGTCGCAATCGCGCCAAAGCCGTGTTTTATAAATGCCGAACCTTGAAGAGCGTTGGGATAATGGCTTTCCGTCCACGCGATACCACCGGTGCTTGTGCCAACCAAAACGGCAACCCGTTCGGCTCCCCATTTTTCGCGTGCCTTTTGAATGGAGGCCGACATCGGAAAAAGCGTCGAGTAGGCAAGTTGGGCCTGGCAGGTTGCATAGGGATGGAGCGTCGTTGGAAGTGGGCGCAGATTTTCAACACGACCGATGTATCGATTTTTTTCTTTACGCAGACCGCTTTTATTTTCGAAAATCGCGTCAAGCGCGGATTGGGTCTGCGCACCTTCGGAGCCCGAGCTCGTCGCGCATAGAAGCGCGTAGTCGGAAATGAAGATCTCCCTCTTCATCTATTCTTTTTCTTTTATTTCTAAAACGACTTTCACGATATCGCCGACGCTCTGAAGTTTCATGAGTTTTTTGTCGGGAATATGCACGCCCAGGGACTCGTGCAGACAGGCCACCAAATCCAATGCATCGAGGGAATCCAAATCGAGATCGGCCACCAATTGGGTTTCGTACTTCAAGTCATCGGTGGGAAACTCAAACATCGCGTGAAGGGTTGATGCGACTTCTTTAAAAATTTTCGTTTCTAGATCGTCTTCGTCACATTGCCTATTAGAACTTTTTTGTTGGATATAGGCGCTAATCGAATGAACGCAGTGGAAATGTTTGGCATTTTCTTCGTCGCCTTCCGTGAATTCTACGCCATATTGTTTTGAAATAGCCATCGCTAATTCTAAAAAGTCTAGGCTATCCAAGCCGTAGGTGTCGACCAAGGATGCGTTTAGATCCATGGTTTCACCGTTTACTTCGGTTAACATCAACTTATCAACGATCAATTTTGCAACATCTCTTTCATCGACTTTCACAAACAGCTCCCGTGTGACTTCTTAAGTTCGTTACGATATTTCTTTTCCCACTCTCTAGCGGATAGACGCGCATCTTGCACTAAATATTCAGGTTTTTCACCCCAAAAAGGGAAGATGAACAACTTTACACTTCCCCGATTCGGATATCCGCGAAAACCCTGCGCTCTTCCTAAGACACGAGGCGTGCATTTCACCATCACGCTCGCTAATGGTGCTTGGGTTTGCTCGGCAATCATAAAAGCGCCGCGCTTAAAGGGCAGAAGTTTATCTGGATCCGATCGGGTTCCTTCAGGAAAAATAATGACCGTCTGCCCCTCATTTACGCGTTCTATGGCTTCCCGAATGATCACCGCGCCTCGACCGATCGAGGATCCACTTCGAATATATCCGCAACACCACGATAAAATACCGAGCAGGGGATTGTAATAATAAAGCGGTTTCACAACGACGGTCCCATGCCCAAGTTGGGATTTTATTAATACAATATCAAGAAGGGTGGGATGATTTGCGATGAGAACGGTACCACTATGGGTTTCCAATTTTCGGGGAACGAGCTCTTCCATATGGAGGGTTCCCGATTCATAAAGTTTGATCAGATCGAGATACCAAAGAAGGAGACTAAAACCTCGTGCGACAATGTGTTGGCAGCGCTGCTGTCCACGGATTCGATTCCAGGTAATGAGGCGAACCAAGGGCAGGGCACACCATCCAAGGATAATCCCACCTGTGTAAAAGATAATAAATCCCAAGATGACGAAGGGAATACGGCGCATAACTATCTGATCAGAAATCGATCCCAAAAGGTTGGCTTGGTTACTATAGCGCATGGGGTACTTCAAGGGAATCTTAGATCTTGGTGAGGATTCTTCGCTTGACCGTCAAATTTTCGAACGATAGATAGATTTCATGAAAACTTTTATACTGCTTATTTTCATCGTTATTTCTAGTTCCTGTGGTGGCAAAAAACCCATCAGCGATCCCATGTTGGGTTCAACAGAGCCCCTGTTCACTATGGTGAACATGCGTTTTGATGAAAATCGAAATTCGATTTCGTCCATCGGTTACCAGAAATTTCGTCTCCTCAGCGTGTGTACGCCTGTCATTCTCAACGCCGTTTTCCAACGTTCCTTTGAGTTTACCTTGAAGGATACGGGACGTCGGATCCATTACGATTTAAACAAACGTACCCAACTTCCGGTTCAGGCCCATCTTAACCGATTGATCGGTCCACAATGTCCAGCCACAGAAAGCCTTTCCGAGAACGATCAACAAGGCATTAAAGAAGGTAAAGCCCTCAACGGCATGACCCGTGAAGGCGTTCTTATTGCCGTTGGTTATCCGCCCGAGCACCGAACTGGCAACTTGGATAACACCACCTGGACTTACTGGAATAGTACCTTTGGAAGCTTTGCCCTTCGGTTTGATAACAACGGCTTAGTGACCGGTGAAAACGTCGCGCCACCAACGAAAGTCGCGGCTAAAACGGTCTACACACTCGTCAACCTCCACGCCAATAAGCGCGGCGAAATTGAATCGATTGGATACCAAAAGCTCGGCATGCTTCCGATCTGCACGCCCGTTGAAATCGTTGAGATGGATTCTGATGAAATCGAATTTATCAATAAAGACAATGGCATTAATTACGTTTTCTCGCTTCACGACACCAACCAAGTTTCCATCGCCAAACATCGCGAACGTATTTTTGGAGAAAACTGCATCGATCAAAGCGCGATGAGCGAGATTGACAAAACCGGAATCGAGCAAGGAAAAGCGATGGTTGGTATGACCAAAGAAGGCGTCGTTGCCGCCCTCGGTTACCCACCCGAGCACGAAACACCTTCCATCCGAGGAAACAAGTGGGTTTATTGGATCGGACGTGTCGATAAATTCGTCGTGAGTTTCAAAAACGATCTCGTCGTGTCGATCAAAGATTAGCGACTAGTCTACTTGCCATCCTGAGGGACATATCCCACAATTTATCCGCTTCTCATTGAACACGATTTTCGGGGAAAAAAAGCGTCTCCGCGTCGTTCTGCGCCAAAACCTAACTAAACAAATTATAAATATTTGTTCGATTTTTGGTACGCATTTTGTATAAGCACTCTCAGGTAGTTTAAACGGTGATTTCATGAACAAAAATTTAGCTTATCTTCTTATTCTCATCTCTTTCTCTTTCGCCTGTGCGGAAGAGATTACGGACACTCCAAATTCTGAGGCCCTCGACGATCCAACATTAATTTCGGTCGATACAATTTTAGATGGATCTCCAGAAAACTCGGAGCTGAGATCTGAGGCCAAGGCCGATGAAATTTTTCCCGTCCGTTCCTCGGAATTGGTCAAAACCCAATCCTCGGTCAAGAGCCAGGGGAGTCGAGGCGTTTGCTCGATTTTTTCAACCGTTGCCTATATGGAGCATCTCTACATCACCGAAGGCACGATTACAGATCCCGATTTTTCTGAGCAATATCTTCAATGGTCGGCCAAATTCGAAGTGGGCGCATTCAAAAAAACCGGGGGCTCAAATGCGAATAGAAACATTGAAGCCATACACCGTTTTGGAATTCCCTCCGAAGACGCGTGGACGTATGAAAGCGCGGGATGGAACACCTCCGACGATCCTGAATGTAAAAGCGACGACAAAGACAAACCCACGCGTTGTTATACCAATGGCACGCCTCCAGAAGAGGCCCTTCAAGCGGCGAAATTTAGTTTGCCTGCAGGTCGATTTATCTCCACGCGCGCGCGAGACATCAAAGCGCGCATTCATACCAAAAAACAAGCCGTCGTTGTTGGACTCACCTTCTTCTATCAGTCCTGGAACCATCGTCGCTCGCCGCTCAAAGTTAACTCCGATTATTGGGATCAAGGGTATGTACTTTATCCAAACGCAGACGATAAAAAACATGGTTTAGAAAAGAAAGCCGGTCACTCCATTCTTATTGTGGGATGGGACGACGAGCTTGAAGTTCCCACGGTCGACAAAGACGGAAATGTAATCAAGGATAGCAATGGCGATCCGATTGTTGAAAAAGGATTTTTCCTCTTTAAGAACAGTTGGGGAACGGGCGGATTTGGGTCCAAGAACGAGAAGGGAGATGGCTACGGTTGGCTCTCAATGAAATACGTTAAAGAGTTTGGACGCGGTCGCATTTCTGATCTTCCTAAACTTGAAGTACCCGACGAAATTTGCGGAGACAACATCGATAATGATCGTAACGGCGATACCGATTGTGATGATGTTGCATGTGAAAATGACTCTACCTGCGTCCAAGAGAACGAAGTCATCGAGGTCGTCAGCAGTGCGCTTTCGATTCCTGATAACGATGCCAAAGGTGCTCAAAGTACCTTCCAGATTGAACTCAATGCAGTCAGCTCGATGGTTCTCGATATTGATATCAAACACTCTTTTGCTGGCGACTTGAGCATCGAGCTCGTCTCACCCGCAGGCGAGGTCATCGAAGTGCTCGCCGCCGATTCCGGAAATGCAACCGACGATCTAGTGCAAAGCCTAATCGTAAAAGATGCTGATAAAATCGCCACCCAAGGTGAATGGACGCTTCGCGTTATCGATCACGCGGCCGTTGATACCGGTGAAGTTCGAAGCGCAAGACTCACCATCACACCGTAGACAGGTTTACTTTTCCAAGTGAACAACCCAAACCAATCCAAACTGATGAACTGATTTTTCCAGGTAACCCGCTGGCGTTCGAGGACCATCTTTATCGCCCCAGGCCTCGACAAGCCAAACGCTATCATGGCTTTCCAAATCGCCCTTTTTCACAAGTTGATCTGGGCGAATAACCTTTAAATATCTTCGGCGAGACATCGCATAACCAGATAGCCAAGACGGAGAAAACACCAAGGCGTCATCTTTCTTCCAATCTTTTTTAATCACTTTTGCAACCTTATTCCACGTCCCTCTACCGGGTATGTGGAGGTAGTGATTCATCTGGATAAGCAAGAAGACCGAAAGAGCCAACGCACCGAGACTATAAAGAATATGAAATCTAAAGCGTCTCAATACATTGCCTTGAGAACATAAAAAAGGTGCGCACCACCAATGGCGGCAAACATAAGATAACTCAGTATTTCACCTTTTTTTCCCTTTTCCACCAGCTTCGAAAACACCAATGTTAGCAAAAGACAGAAGGGAATCATGGCCGGATAAAGATAACGCGTCACGGCCAAAGCCGGATTAAAATTTGAAATCGTATAAGGCGCAAGCGCGACGGCGATCCAAAACAGCGCGAAAAAAAGCAAAGGTTGTTTTCTAAAATTGAAAATAATCCAAGACGCAATCGCGAGAAGTAGAGCGACCAAAATAAGCTTCATAGAAACGCCCAGTTTAGCCGGATAAACGAGCAAAGACGAAAAATCTAAAAAGCGCAATCCTGGATAGATGCCGCTCACTACACCGCCCCATCGCTCGTTCAAACTCCCGTGTTGGAACTTACGTATCGAAATTAAGGCAATCGGAATAATCGCCAAAAAGAAAGGAATGTATTTATAGGAGCGTTGAATAAGATCGCGCTTAGATATCGAAAAAGAAAGCTTTTCTCGCTCGCCAACTTGACCTAAACCAAAGAGCTCCAAGACAATCAAAAGAGGCGGAAGAACGACCGCACTTTCTCTGATAAGCAGACCCACAATGAACATTGCGAGCGCGGAAAAATAGGTAACTTTCTTATTTGTTTTTAAGAAGGCGTAAAAAAACAAAAGTGTCGCAAGAACAAAAACGCTAACCAAGGGATGGGAAAAAGCCGCCGCCGTCCATGTAATCGATTGCTTATGTCCAAGATAGGCAACGAAGGTAAAGCCTCCCAAAAAAGCCAGCGTTTTTCTTTTGCTAAACGTGAGCAATAGAAAATAAATCAACACGCTAGCCAAGGCATGTATGCCAATACTGAACGCGTGAAAGGCCATCGGCGAACGACCAAAGACCTTCACTAATCCAAAATATAAGGCGCTCTGTAATGGCAAATAATAGGTCGACGCAAATGGATTTTTCGTCACTAAAGAGGGATCAAAAATCGTCGTAAAAGTGTTTCGAAGCTCAGTATCGGCAAGCCATTTAAGGTCGTCGAAATTATTGAGGGGTTTGGCTAGGACGGGATAATAAATCACCACAGCGAGCGCGACCAAGATAAGAAGGTGAAAGACAATCACGCCATATCTTCGACTCCAACCCAACTTTTCTTGATTAACATCCACGCTCAAAAACTAACCTTGGAACGCTTTATCGGTTATATCGAGTCCACGATCAATGATTTCAAACGCTTCTTTAAGCTGCTTTTCATTGATGCAAAGAGGTGGGTTACACATAAAGCTCGACCACCGCACAAAGGTGAACAAACCATTATCGAGAAAGAATTTACTGAGTTCAAGCATCACCGGATGTTTGGTATTATAGGCGGCAAGTTTATCACCTTTGGTATTCTTCTGGATGTCTATCATGCCAAATAATCCCAATGCCCGGCCTTCTTTCATAGAAGGATGTTTGGCCTGCAAACGATCCATTTCCGAACGCATCACGTGCTGCATTTTCTCGGCATTTTGCACAAGTTCTTCGTCGATTAAAACATCGATATTGGCCTCCGCTGTCGCCAGCCCAAGACAATGAGAATTATAGGTTAGCCCGCCCCAAAACACATTTCCTTTAAAATATTGGGCGATCGGATCTGAGAGTCCCATCGCTGCAAGAGGTGCGTATGAACTTGTCAGGCCTTTGGCCATCGTGAGAATATCAGGCACAAAACCGTAATGTTCAAAGGCAAACATTTTTCCCGTTCTACCAAAACCACACATCACCTCGTCACAGACCATTAAGATACCATGGCTTTGAAGAAGGGCTTTTAGTTTGGCTAAATAGCCAGCTGGCGGCGGCTGAATGCCGTTCGTTCCGATGACTGTTTCCACAAACATTGCAGCGATCTTATTGGGACCCTCATACATGATGACTTCATCCAGATACTGAAGGTGCTCGCTGACCTGGCGCTCCTCAGAATCGCCGAAACTAAAATCGTAGGGACGAGGATTCATCACGTGAATAAAACCCGGACCGCCAGGCTCGTTTTCGAGACGACGAGGATCGCCGGTCAGTTGCATGCAAGCATTTGTTGCGCCATGGTAGGAACGATAAAAAGATAAAATTTTCTGGCGGCCGGTATATTGACGTGCCGCTTTGATTGCATTTTCGTTGGCCTCGGCGCCGCCCAAACAAAAGAAAAAGGTATTGATATCACCGGGCACCAAGTCGGCTAATTTCTTTCCCATGCGAGCACGGGTTTCGGTGGCCGTGGCAGGAAAAACGTAGAGCAATTCGTCAATTTGCTTTTTCATCGCCTCCAATACCTTGGGATGGGCATGCCCAATATTGACCGACATTAATTGACTATTGAAGTCAATGATTTTACGACCATCTGTGGTATACATGTAAATGCCTTCGCATTTTTCCACCGGCAAAGGATTCACAGAATCCCCAGCGGCCCAGGTATACATGGTATGTTTTTTACAAAGTTCGACTATCTCTTGCGTGTCCATAAGCATCTCCATAAAACAGAACGCTAGAGTTGTAACGAAAGGAATCTAAATTGAAAATATCGACATTGTTTTTGTTCTCATGCTTCGCATTATCGAACTGTTCTAGCTCCAAAGAATCTATAAATCCGACCGATACACTCCAAATCAACGTCGATATGGGCACGACATCGGATGCCAAGGACACCAGCGATGTCACGGACGTGAAAGACCTCGGCGAGGATATCTCATTAGATTTTGATCCGCGGCGCACCTGTTATACCGAAGTTGTATCCCTTGGTGAAGTTGAAGATGACAAGATCAACGAAATTTCGGGTATCGCCATCAGTCGCACCCAAAATGTTATCTGGGTACACAACGACTCAGGTGACGAAGATGGACAATTTTATGCCCTCGACTTTCAAGGAAAATTGGTTGGAACCTTTGTCCTAGAAGGTGCCAAATCCAAAGATTGGGAAGACCTTGGAATTGTTGAATCCGAAGGGAAAACCTATTTATACTTCGCCGATACGGGTGACAACAAGGCGCGATCGGGAACAGGCGGGCGATCCAAAGTGCGTGTATATCGCGTCGAAGAACCCCTCGTCGATCTTAGTGCGAATACCGACGTAGCCCAGATACTACCAGACTATGAAAGATACACCTTTACCTATCCTGAAGGCGCCAGAGATTGCGAATCTCTCCTCGTCGATCCACGCACAATGGACTTGTATCTCCTCGAAAAAAAGAACACCGGGGATGTCCATTTCTTCCGAGCGCCCTCACCTGTTGATGGAACAAATACCGAGCTTGAACAATTGACGAGTATCCCTATCGGAAACGATTCCTACCCCGGAGCTGCCACGACGGCGTCCTCGATTTCAGCCGATGGCCATTGGATAATAGTAAAAACCTATACAAGTGTTCTTCTTTTTCCTTGGTTTGGCGGAGATTTTAGTGCGGCCGTAAGCACCGCCCCGATCGTCCTACCCGTCCCCCGAGAGATTCAAGGTGAATCAATTGATTTCGGTAACATCGGAGAAGGTGAAGGCATTCTCACCATCTCGGAGGGGAAAAATCCCTCGCTCAATTTCATGAAGGATAATTGTAAATGAATAAAGTATTTGATTTTGAACAGGCCGCAATCGGATCGATTGTCGTTGGCCCCTTGCAAACCAATGTCTACGTTATTGGATGTAAAGAAACCAAAGAAGCGGCGATTATTGATGCGGGGGGAAATGCGCCCGGTCTTTTGCAACTCGCAGAAACGCTTGGGTTTAAGATTACAAAAATTTTACAAACCCACGCCCATATTGATCACGTTGCCGCGCTCGGCGAAATCAAAGAAGCCACTGGTATGCCGATTTATTTACATCCCGCCGACCAGCCCCTTTATGACGCCGCGGTCGAACAGGGAAAACGCTTTGGATTTCAGCTTGAACCTTTGCCGCCCGTTGATGAAAGTTTAGAAGACGGTCAGGTCATCGAAATCGGAAATCTAAAAACGCAGGTGTGGTTTCTACCCGGACATAGCCCAGGCAGCGTTGCTTTCTTTTTCGAAGAGTTGAAAGTGGCCTTAAGTGGCGATGTTCTTTTTGCGGGTTCAATCGGACGTGTCGATCTTCCCTTGAGCGATCCCGCGAGTATGAAAACCTCGCTTGAACGCCTAAAGAAAGATATGCCCGATGATACACTCATCCTTTCCGGCCATGGTCCCGAAACGACCATGGAAATGGAGCGCAAACGCAATCCTTTTCTAAATCAAGATTGGTAAATATTTTTACTAAAAAAACAATCCGAGGTCTCGATCCCTTTTTGAATAAATGGCGATGCCTCTTGCTACCCTAAGCCTGGCTGATAGGCTGGCTTGACCTGAAACCTGGCTTATTTATGTGGAAGAATGAAAATCCCTGTTCGATTATTGCTGAATCCAAAACCACCAACGGAAAGGTTATTTCTCCTCAAGGAGAGTTACTTTTTTTAAATGTGGAGGGGACCTTCACCGAAATGGCGACGCAAATGGGAATGCGTTTAAAAGATGAAATTCACCAAGGCACGCTCCCTTTCTTTTCAGAGTATATCGAAAAAACCTTACTCAACTCGCCGATGCGAAAAGTGGCGCGGACGATCAACTGGGCACTTTTTAAAACGATTACCGATCGTCTTCGATCAAATATTACACCGCATTTTACCGAGGCCCTCGACGCCTTTGCCGATGCTGCCGAATTTCCAAAGTCCCAAATGTACAAGGCCGTCCTCGCGCCGGAAACCTTTTTGTGGGTCCTTGGCACCTACTATAAATTTCTGAAACGCCCTCCTGCAAAAGGCCTCGCTGGAATGCCGGTCTATGGTTGTACGAGTGCGATTTCTGTACCGCCTCGCTCACAAACCACATTGCACGCCAGAAATTTTGATTATTTCGGCATGGGCTATTGGGATAAATTCGCGACCCTCACTTTCTATAATCCTGTCGACGGAATGGATTACGTGGGGGTAGGAAGTGCCGGTACCATTGGCGGCGGCGTCACATGTATGAACCGCGCGGGTCTAACTTTTGTCGTGCATCAGCACTTTCCAGACACCTTCGATATGTGCGGTATACCTGTGGGAATCGCTGGCGAACAAGTCGCAAAATATGCGAGAAATATCGACGAGGCCGTAGAAATTTTACGCGATTTTCCGCCCTTCGGAGGTTGGACCTACATCATGTCGGAAGGGGATACAGGGCGTGCTGCTGTTTTCGAAGTTGCGGCGGGTAAGGAATCCTTATCCTGGTTGAATCCAGAAGAAAACGCGCTCGGTTATGCAAATGTGTATTGGGGCGAGAATTTAAAAGATACCGAAATCGATTATTATCCAGAGTACCGTCGCTGTAATTATGCGCGACAAAACCGGGTTGCAACGTGTGTAGGTTCCCCAGGAAACGGAAGGGTTGAAGCAATGGCAACAATTCTTGGCGACGCGGTCGATCCAGAAACGGGGAAAGAACGCATTCTTGGACCGTCCATTTTGACGCCAATGACTGTTGCAAGTGTAGTTTTTGAGCCCGAGCATCGACGTGTCTGGGTGGCGGCAGGAAACGCTCCCACCAGCCGCGGTTGGTTCGTTCCTTTCACGCTTGGAGGCGGTCCGGGTGAGGGAAGACCCGATGTTTCCCAAGCACCTTTTGAAACCTATTCGGGTTGGCGGGAGAAGCCCGAAGGACGTGCCTTCGCACTTTACCAAGAGGCGTTAATTGGCTCTTTGGATGGTATGCCCGCTGAGCGAAAACTCGTTTTGATTGAACACGCGATCGCGCTAGCACCAGACGATCCCGCCCTCCACGTTATTGCGGGTTTGCTTTCCTTAAAACTCGACAATGGTCAACGCGCCGAAGGTTCTTTTCGAAGAGGACGAGAGCGAACTTCACGTTCAGATCGAAAAGCCGAAATCACGCTTTATCTGGCGTGGGCATTAGACCTCCAAAAACAACGTGGTGCGGCCAAGAAACTCTACCAGGAAGTTGTGGACGACAAACACGCCGATGAGGCGAGTACAAAACGCGCAAAACAGGGCAAATGGGTTCGTTTTAAAAAAGAACATGCGAACAATCTTACGCTTGATCTCACCTACGGCGGCGTGCCTTGAGAGCAATAGAATAGAATTGAACGTTCAGCGTGACCTAATTTTCGCGCTTCAAGAACAAGCACCCGAAGTTCAAAATCACATTAATTCGTAATCGAGAGGACCATAAATTGTAGGTAATCAAATTCTGGAAAACCGGGCGGGTAAGGATGGTCGACATCTGGCCCGGAGAAAGAATGAATGTTCACTGGTGATTTTGCCTGCCGAGAGGCCTCGTTTACAATGTCTCGGAAATGCTTTTGATCGATATGACTGCTACATGATGCTAACGCAACGATACCTCCCAAAGGCGCAATTTCGAGTACTTTGGCAAAGAGACGAATGTAGGCTTTTTTACCTTTATTGATATCCTTTCGCCGCTTTACATAACTTGGCGGATCGCAAACGATGACCTCAAAAGGCGATTGACGTCGATAGAATTGCGCCAAATACGCCTCGACATCTTGGGCGATAAATTGGTGCTCATCAAGATTGAGTCCGTTGATCCGAAAGTTTTCTCTGGCCATCTCAATGGCGGGTTTGGCAAGATCGACGGTTGTCGTTTTTGCGCCGCTCGTGGTCGCGGCGACCACCGAAAACCCGCCCGTATATCCAAAAAGATTCAGCATATTCTTCCCCTTCGCCCAAGCGGAAATAGCGCTACGATTGGCGCGTTGGTCTAGGAAAAACCCCGTCTTTTGTCCTTGAATAGGATCGCAGATAAAGCGAACGCCATGCTCTAAAAAGGAGATAGGTTTACTTATTTTTCCGAATACGCATTCGGCTTTTGGTTTTTTATCCCGGTATTTTTCGGAACGACGGATAACGATATTTTTCATCCCGCATCGCTGCAGCAGAAAATCTTGGGTACACGCAATCCATCGTTCAGCGGCGCGGCCGTCCACGCGAATCACGCCTGTTGAATCGTAAATATCGATAACAATACCTGGGATACGATCCCCCTCACCATTACTCAAACGGTAGCCTGTGGTATTTTCATCGAAGTAGCATTCACGCAATTTCTTGGCACTTTCCAAACGTTTCCATAAAAGCGTATCGTCGACAGAAATCCCTTTTCTTAGCGTCCAAAGGCGTAGCGAAAGCGGCGACCCATTCTCATAAGGACCACGTCCGATGAAAAGATCATCATTATCGTAGAGATCGACAATAGTACCGTTCTTTACCTTTTCTTCTAAATGTAGCGCATCTGCGTACACCCAAGGATGACCGCCGAGCAGGCTTTTGGAAATGTTTTGAGTCAGTTTAGCTTTGGGATTCACGTTCGTCCTAAAATAGAGTCGTATTTGGACTTTGGCTTCAAAGTCTTTGCGCTGGCCAAGGGTTTTTAACGCATCAAGGTCGATTCTATTTTTGCAATATCGGCCGACAGTTCTTCACCTTGATCAACAATTTTGCTCATTTTTTTGAAGGCGCTGATCACGCTCGAATGGTCTTTCTTAAAATCTCGTCCCAGTTCAGGAAAGGAGGACTTGGTTAGTTTGCGAGATAGATACATCGCAATTTGACGTGGACGACTGATCGCGCGGGTTCGACCTGCGCCGCGAATATCAGAGGGCTTGATATCGTAATAATTGGCAACGATTTTTATGATCTGCTTTGTGGTGAGCACACGTACACGGTTCAGATTCATCTTCGCCAAGGTGGTCTTCACAAATTCTAAGGTTAGCCGCGTTCCCATCAAACTCGCCTGCGCGCCGAGTCTGATAAGCGTGCCTTCGAGTTCTCGTACGTTCGAGGAAATCGTATTTGCGATGAGCATTGCCACATCGCCGCTCAAGCGAATCCCATCGCGCTCGGCTTTCTTTTCAAGGATCGCAACGCGGGTCTCCATACGTGGCGCTTGAATATCGGCGATCAGGCCCCATGCGAAACGCGATGCCAAACGCTCCTCAATACCAGGCAGTTCTCGAGGCGCTTTATCGGAGGCAATAACGATTTGTTTGCCCGCATTATACAAGGCATTAAAAGTATGGAAAAACTCTTCTTGGGTCGAAACTTTCCCACCAATAAACTGAATATCGTCGATTAGAAGAAGGTCAACGTTATCACGAAAGTGCTGTCTAAAAGCGTGCATTTCGCGCGTTCGAAGTGCGCCGATCATCTGATTGGTGAACTCCTCAGCAGAAAGATAACAGACACGTGTTGAGGGATCGCGTTTGAGTGCCGCGTTTCCTATCGCTTGCAGAAGGTGCGTTTTTCCTAAGCCGGTACCGCCGAAAATAAAAAGAGGATTGTAGATAGGTGTAGACGAGGAGGCCACGGCCGAACAAGCCGCGTGCACGAATTCGCTATTTCCACCCACCACAAAGGCGTCGAAATTATAGCGCGCGCTTAGCCCCGCTTCTTTGGCTTTTTCCAAAACATCGCTTTCTTCAACGGCTCTCAATTCGGTATCCACAAGCGTTAAGGTCGCGCCAGCAATTCTTGATTGCTTCGCCGCATTTGGACGGTTCAAATTGATGACTTGGGACTGGTTTGCAACAACTGGCAACGCTCCACTGACGCTAATCTGTGGACGAATCGGTTCATGAAGGACCGCAAAAAAAGAATGTTCGATGAGGTCTAGATAATTGGTCTCGATCCACGCCTTAAAAAAATCGTCTTCAACCTCCAGATAAGCGACATCGCTTTCAATGGTGGTAAAGATGATATTTTTGAACCAAGATTCAAAAATATGTGAGCTCACTTTTTGAGCGAGATCATCTAGCACAGCTGTCCAAACTTCTGTCATTCACTGTCCGTTAGGCGTAGGTTCAATTGTCGTTACCTCGGTAAGTCGGTGGCGAGGCGTTCGATATTGATAGGCAGAAGCGCGAGAAGGATCAACCGGGTTTTTCGTCATTTTTGCCTAAATTTTAGTTGCCTTTTTTACCACCCTTCTTGGGTGCTTTTGGAAGACCGCCCCCACACTCAGGATCATGTTTTTCCTAAACATTTTTTACATAAATAAGTTTTTTTGAAGAAATATTTTGCACAAATTCTTCGAAAAACCCTTGACGAAGACGATCACGGCACGGTTACAAATCGATCGTCGAATGTGCCAATTTCGCACAGCTGGAAGCACATCAGATCGACCTGATCGGCTTCGCAAAAAGGTGATCAGGTTGAGTCCAAATTCAACTTGCCTTTGAACGATCTACAAGCGATCGTAGGCCCATGAAAGTATACCATTTCACCACTCTGCTCCTCTTCCTGGTTGCCTGCGGCGAATCTTCGTCGAACAACAATGTTGAGATCGTCCCAGCCAAAGGTCTGGTTCGTACAATCGCAAGCGCGCAATGCGAACGCATCTTCTCCTGTTGCAATAACGAAGACCTCAAGATCGTTCTGGCCGGACAGGATGAGCTCACCCAAGCCAGCTGCGAGAAAAACCTCGAAAAACAGCTTAGCGCTTTCTTTGGACCCTCCATTGAATCCGCTCAGAAAAAAGAATGGATCACCCTTAAGGCATCAAAAATAGCATCTTGTGGCGAGGCCATTGGCACCCAGAGTTGTGCAACTATTTCTGATGATAGCACGCAAATTCAACGCTTTGAGGCCTGCAGAGATGCCGTGGTAGCCAAACAGGAAAGCTCGGGATTTTGCGAAAATAATTTCGAATGTAAATCCTCCTTTTGTGTTTCTGGAAGCGAGGCGGGAAGTTGTAAGACCATCCCTGGCGCCGGTTCTGCCTGTGAATCTGGAACTTGCGGACGAGGTTTCTTCTGTGATGAAACCGATTCATGCACGCCTCTTGGCGTCCAAGGCGACGCCTGTCTGAGCAATTCTAATTGTCTTAGCCAGCGATGCAATATTGAAGACGATACCTGTGAACCTGAAGTCGGATTATGTAATGGTTGAGTTTAACGTTGACGACTACGACACCCTGCTTAAAACCTTGGTCGCCCACTTTGAGTCCAATCACGAAAATCTAGGCGCGTATAAAACCCAGGATTCTAAAGCTTGCCATGATTGTCTTTTTACTGAGCACTCCACACATTGTTACGCCTGCACCTATTGCACGACCTGCGAGCATTGTACCCATTGCACCCATTGCCATGATTGTACCGGCGTCTCGTCGAGCTCTTATTGTCGCCATTCAAAATTTTGCTCGGGTTGTTCTTATGTAAGCCAATCCGTGCATTGCCACGATTGCCTTTTTTGTGTGGCTTGTTTCGGATTGGTTAAAAAGGAATTCCATATTCTCAATCAGCCCTATCCCAAAGATGTGTATTTTAAAATTGTCGAAAAGCTTGAGAAAAAGCTGAGAAGAAAACTTAGATAAAAATCTCTATGTGTTATGGGGTTGGAGGTGTTTTAAATACATAGTTGCCCCAACATTGAATCGTTCCATTTGGTCTTACACCGCAACCATAAGGCTTCAAATCATTGCCGTTGGCCTCTCTATTCGGGCTCACGCTAATCTGGGTAAATTTTCCAGCTGGCGACATCATAGTACCACCTTCACACAGAACCTTGCCATTCAATTTAAGACCGCAAATCGCGTCTCCGCCAGCATCGATCTGCTTAAATTTCCCGGATGGTGAGGCGTGGTCTTTGTTGCATGCAATTGTCTTGTCCGCTTTTAGCACGCACGCAAATTTATCACCGAGCGTGATCTGGGTTGCATCAGCAACGGTAAAGAAATCCTCCGCTGGATCTGAAAACCTTACGCCGTTCGAATTAAGTCCGGCGACCACGTCGGTTGTTGCACCCACCGCAACATCCTTAAATTCTGAATTTGCGAAGGGGAAGTCGTCAGTGGCACACTCAATAACTCCAACATTGCTTATTTTACATACCTTTACACCGACCTCGACCTTTTTGGCATCAGATAAACTGACCGTAACGTTCCCCATACTATTGTAACAAGCGACATTTCCGTTCCCATATTTTCCGCAGGTGACCCCATTCTTTCCAGAAGAAATCTGAGTGTACCTATTTTGGTCTGGAAGAGGTTCAAAGGTCGCGCTTCCACCATTTTTTCTCCAACAGGTCACTTTTCCGTCTTGGTATAGTGCACAAACATGGAAAGATCCGGCACTGACTTGCTCAAATCCAATTTTACAATTATCGGTTAAAATTGTGGTACAATCAGCGCTACATTCCAAAGACCCTGCCCTTTTTCTTCCGCTGGTTTGCGTTACACACGTCTGACCCCCAAAATCAGACGCGTCACATTTCTCATCGCCGTTTTTAATATTGTCTTCACATAAGTATGGCGTATTCATATCTCCCGACATATCTGGCGCACCACCCAAATCTTCGAGATAACCAGTATCCTTGGGATCACCCGTATCCTTAGGATCACCCGTATCCTTGGGAATACCCGTATCCTTGGGAATACCCGTATCCTTGGGAATACCCGTATCCCTACTAACAACCGTATCCCCTTTCTTTTTAGTTCCAGAATCGGAACTGAAAAAGAGACACCCAGGTAAGAGCAACGCAACAATGATAAAATACTTCATATAAAGAACCTCGAAAGAAGAGTCTTATTTTTAGCGCAATCTGTACTTATAAACAATTCAATTTCGACTCCACATGTAACGACATTATTTCCAGATGAAATCTGCGTATAAGATTTTGTGGCGTAGGGTGCTGCGTCGAATGGATTAAATGTGATTTGGTAGCCACTAACAAATCTCCAACAAATAACCTTTCCAATTTCTTTAAGACCACAAACGTGAAGAGGACCTCCTCGCCGTACCCCCTCTTGAAATCTTAATCCAACATCTCATGATTTCCGCTCCCATTTCAAAGGAGAAAAAATGGAAACGAAGATCGTAGCGATTCAAGAAAAAATAAAAACAAGGCCTCGCGGTTTTATTCGCCTGAACTTAAAAAAGAAATTCTAGAAATTTGCGAACAGCTGCATGAGCAAGGTTGGACTCGAAAACAAGTTCAAAATGTGTTGGGCGTTGGATATCAAAGTATCCAGGGTTGGAAAAAGCCGAATGTAAGAATTCGAAAAGTTCAAAGCGCACAGTAGTGTGATCCTTTTCGGTGGGATTCTGATCCCCTCTCCCTCTGGGGAGGGTTAGGGTGGGGGACTTCGTTTTAGCTTGTGGGTTTATTGGCTTCGGCCTTGACCTAGTTAAGTTGTTGAACTTATTGAACCACTTGCTTGTTTGAT
>JALSKP010000140.1 GCA_026988815.1 Myxococcales bacterium
GATCGATTAAGCCTTGATTTTCAAGATCGAGCAAACGCCCCGGCGTCGCGACCAGGATATCTACACCACGATTGATGCGTTTGACCTGTCGGCTCTGCTTCACGCCACCGAAAATAACAGTATGGCCTACATCCATATATTTGGCGTAAGCCTCAAAATTTTCGCCGATTTGTGCGGCTAACTCGCGCGTTGGCGTAACGACAAGGGCTTTGATACGTCGACGCCCCTTATAGGCGTCATCATTTGCAATATGTTCAAGAACGGGGAGAGAAAAGGCGGCCGTCTTACCGGTACCGGTTTGGGCTATAGCTAGGATATCGCGTCCGTCCAACAATGCGGGTATCGCCTGTTCTTGGATAGGAGTAGGGGTTTCATACCCCTGGTCTTCTAAAGCTCGTAGAAGATCGTCGCTTAAATTTAATTCTTCAAAAGTCATGTTTTGGGGCCTGGACTGCTAGGCTGGTTTATGGACCCCTTTTCGATTTTTATGAGGCCATCTCTTAGCGCATGTATCCTGAATAAGAAGAAAAAGCCACACCTATTGTCCTATCCCTGTCCCATAGTGGATTCTGTAAAGGAAAGTTACGCGGAAACCCAGGGTAGGCACAAAAATTTATACTTGATGAAATTGAACGATTGGAGCTAGCATCGCGCCTGAACAAGGAAAACTACTAACGAAGAAACAACATGAAACGTATTTTATTATTTGCCCTTATCTCAATTTCTATGACCTCTTTCGCGTGTAAAAAAGAAGAAAAAGAAAAGACACCAGAAAAAGTAGAAAAGAAAGCCGAAAAAACCGAGAAAAAAGAAGCGCCGAAAAAGAAGAGCTTCACGCTCATGGGCGATACAGCTGCCGTAAAATGGACGGCCTACAAAACCAGCGAGAAGAAACCCGTTGGCGGCGTTTTCAACACCGTAAAAGTTGATAAAATTCACGCTGCTCCAAACGCAATGGAAGCCTTAGACGGACTCGCGTTCTCAATTCCCGTCGCGAGCATTTTTTCCAAAAATGAAGGACGAGATAAAAAACTAAAAGAATCTTTTTTCGGCACCATGACCGATACCACAGAAATTAAAGGAAACTTGGTTACTAAATCCGGAAAAGAAGCCTTCGTTAACCTCACCATGAACGGCATCACTTCAAAACTTCCGGTGACACTCAAAATTGATGGTGAAAATGTAAGCTTAACCGCCAAATTAGATCTTAAAACCTGGAAAGGTACCGCCGCGATAGCCGCATTAAATGTTGTCTGCGCTGAAAAACACAAAGCAAAAGACGGAAAGAGCATAACCTGGGATGAAGTTGCTATCGAAGTTAATGGAAAGTTTAACGTCAAATAATCGGCTCTAAACCTATTTGACCATCGTTATATGTGGAATTTCTGCTTCCAAAAATTCCTCGCCGATACGTGTCCATCCGAGTGCTCCGTACCAATCCTCAAGGTGCGCCTGGGCATGCATCATCGCTTTTTTATTACCCAAAAAATCAGCAATAAAAGCCATCAAAAATCGGCCATAGCCTCTTCCTTGATGGGAACTTAGCACCGCTATGCGCCCTACCATAATTGGCGACTCACCTAAAAACAGACGCGCCGTTCCGACCAGTTGGTCTTCCAAATAGAGTAAAACATGAGAACATTTTGGATCTTTGCCGTCCACTTCTGATTCGCATGTAATCTTCTGTCCGACGACGAAAACAACATCGCGAAGATGTAAAATCGCATACAATTCCAAAAGTTCAAGATCGTCAAAGGCCTTGATAAAAATCGACAAAGCCCCCTCTTTATTTGGATCTTGCTCGGCCATTCTATTGAACCGCGTCCGGTTGGCGACTGGCATGTGCATTGATGAAGGGTTCAAGCGCGCTAAGTTTCTCTTCGATGGCCGATAAGTACTCAAACTCACTAAAATCAAGCTCAAAACGACGTGCATTATAAAGCTGAGGAATCAAACACGCATCCGCCCAAGTCACCGCGTCTCCACACGAAAACTGGCCTCCACACGCTTTTGATAAATCCTGATAGGCGAGCAAACCCATGCGAATAAAATGCTGACACCAAGGCTTTGGATCGATATCCATACTTTTGAGGCGTTGGATAACAGACAAATTCTGCAAGGGCTGAATGCCTGAATTCACAATCTCGGCAAGTTGACGGGTATAGGCACGCATCACCGGATCTTCGGGCAAAAGAGAAGGCTCGGGAAACATTTCCTCAAGGTACTCAAAGATCGCCATCGATTGGGAAATGTACACATCGCCAACTTCGAGAACCGGAATCTGGGCCATCGCATTTTTGGCAAGATGCTCAATCTGATGTTGCTCACCGCCCGCATTTACCAAATGCACGGGAATGTATTCGTAATCCAAACCCTTGTATTCCAGCGCGATACGTACCCGCCAGCTCGATGAGCTTCGCCAATAAGTAAATAATTTCACTATTCTACCTTTTGAGAAATCGTACCGAAAATATTTTCGCCAGATTTACTGATCATCTCAATTTTTACAGTATCGCCACTTTTCATGAAAGGCGTTTTGAATTCTCCTGTATCGATTTTTTCGATCATTCGAACTTCGGCTAAACAGGAAGAACCGCGTGCACGATCAACGTTGGAAACCGTTCCCGAACCAATGATCGTACCGGCTGTAAAACGTCGTGTTTTGGTAAGATGGTGGACAAGATCAAAAAAGGAAAAGTGCATTTCAGGGCCCGCTTCAGGATCACCGAATCGCTCGCCGTTGTATTCGGTGTAGAGCGGCAGATGCAGACGGCCATCGATCCAAGCGTCGCCAAGTTCGTCGGGTGTGACGGCAAAAGGTGAAAAGGCGGTCGCTGGCTTGGACTGTACAAAACCGAAATTCTTTTTGAGCTCGGCAGGGATGAGGTTTCTTAAAGAAACATCATTGACGATCATCACCAATTTAATGTGATCTTTTACCTTTTCTTTGGCCACCCCCTGCGGCGTATCGTTTAGGATGACGGCAACTTCTGACTCAAAATCAAGTCCCCAACTAGGATCAGGATTTGGAATATCTTGGTTGGGGCTCAAAAGCACACCCGATCCGCCCTGGTAGACAAGAGGATCTGTCTCTAAGGTCGCGGGCGGCTCAGCATTTCGCGCCTTACGAACGAGAACAACGTGGTTGATGTAGGCGGAACCATCAATCCACTCATAAGCACGTGGAAGAGGCGAATAAAATTGCGTTGTATCGACAGGATGGCTCTCAACGCTACCCTCAGCGAGTGCAGCAGATCGGGCTTGGAGCTTGGGCTCCATCGTTTCCCACTCATCGAGCGCGCTTTGAAGGTTTGGCGCGATATCGGATGCGTCAGCGTAAAGCGCACCGTCTTTTGTTACGACGATAAGTTGGCCGTCTCGAGTTCCGTTGTTAATTGTTGCGAGTTTCATAGTTATTCCAGGTCTAGAAAAATGATGTCTAGAACTACGTTTGCCATCCTATTGATGTCAACCACTGTCTACTCTGTAAGATCTTTTGACCTCATCATTTTCAAGGTGATTTTTGAGAAAATCTAGGTAGTCCGCTGTGAGGCGGTCTTTTTGTGAAAAAACCTCTGAAAAACCTTCAATTCAAAAAATTAGGAAATTTGCTGGATCCATTGCGAATCTGGGCTGTTTTAGATATGTCGTATTTTCTGATTGGAGATGAGAATGAACGAAGAAGAAAAAGTAAACGAAGAAATCGAAAACAAAGCTGTTGAAAACGAGGCGAACGTTGAATCGACGCCGCAAGTTGAAACACCAGCCGATGTTGTCAGCGCTGAGCCTGAGCATGAAAATGCCAAGGTTGCCGAACAAGAAAACGCGAAAGAGGAAAGCAAGCCCGAACGTGTAAACCTTCGCATTGAACTCAAGAAAATGATTGAGTTCGTTGCCAAGTATCCTGAAATCGGTCCCACCGTTTCAAAGATCGCGTCAAAGGTCGGCGAAGAAAGCACCGCTCGAAGAATTTCAGCAATGGGAACCGAGTCGGGTCAGCTACGCGCTGAGTACTATGCGGTCGCCTCTCATAGTGCGCGTCATCAACGTAATTACGATGAAGC
>JALSKP010000141.1 GCA_026988815.1 Myxococcales bacterium
AAGCCATGACTTTTTCGTTGACACCCAGACCGAAACCTACGGAATAAACGGGAGTTACCTTGGGCCAACCTTGCTCATTCAAAACGGGGATAGGATCTCTTTGAACTACACAAATGATCTCGATGAGCTCATCACGATGCACGGTCATGGTATGCACGCACCGCCTAAAATGGATGGCACGCCCCACCAACCCATTAAGGCAAAGAAGACATGGTCGGCGACCTATACGGTCGATCAACATGCGAGCACCTGCTGGTATCATCCACACACGATGGATGAAACAGCGAAGCAGGTTTACAAAGGTCTGGCAGGCTTGATCATCGTCGAGGACGCGGAAAGCAAGGCCCTCGATTTACCCGATCGTTACGGTGAGGACGATATTCCCTTGGTATTACAAGACCGTCGCTTTGATGGTGGGCAGTTCGATTATTCTCCGGCGCGTATGGAAATCATGCGTGGTTACGTTGGTGATTACTTTTTAGCCAACGGAGCGATTGAGTCCACTTTTGACGCTGAGGCCAAAGAGATTCGATTTCGAATTCTTAACGGATCGAATTCGAGCGTTTATCGTATAGCCTTTTCAGACGGCAGAGCCTTTTCCCAAATCGCAACGGATGCGGCCTTTCTCGAAGCACCCGTTAAGTTAAAGGAGCTCGTACTCTCACCTGCCGAACGCGCCGAGATTGTAGTCGATCTTACTAATGATATGGGGGGAACCCTATCCCTTGTCGATCTCAATCACGATGCGACTTTTGTAACGATTGCTGTAAATAAGAGCGCAAAAAAACAGACCCAACTCCCAAGTCGCTTGACCACCTTGACACGTTTCAAGGAAGGGGACGCCGTCCGAACTCGAAAATTTGTCCTTTCTGGACGAATGATGCGCCTTCGTATTAACGGTGTTTCGATGGATATTAACGTCATCAATGAAACTCTAAAGGTAGACGAGATAGAAATCTGGGAAATCATAAATGATATGCGGGTTGACCATAATTTCCACATTCATGCCACGCACGTTTTGATCCTTGACCGAAATGGAAAGACGATTTCTAAAAACGAAGACGGGTTCAAGGACTGTGTTTTTGTTCCCGCAAATGAGCGCGTACGTTTTATTGTAAAGATGGTCGATTACACGGATTCAGACACGCCTTATATGTACCATTGTCATTTCTTGGAGCATGAAGACGACGGGATGATGGGACAGTTTTTGGTTGAAGCTTAAGCTATTCGAGAATCATAAAGGTAAATGTTTATACTATTTTCTTCTTAACGCCCAATGTTGAGATAGACCTGCCAGTGCGGACTACTTCCATATCCGTGGACGCGTTGTTTTTTTACACCTCCGCCCAACGCGTCGACGGTCGCATGGGACACAAGATCGGGGCGTCCATCGCCGTTGATGTCCCAGGTTGACCACTGGTCATCGCCCACTGTCGAGGAGTTGCTACGAATGTCCCACCAACTTATATCTTTTGTCCCACCCAATGTTGGAACCTTCCATTGGGAAGAATTGTTCGCAAAGGAAACACCCAAAACGATCATTTTCTGAGGAATGGAAAGTGAATTGTAGCCGCGTGCCGGGATAAAGATGCGACCCCTACAAAGAAAGAAAATACCTCAGAAACGGATCACACTATACATTGGTGTAATCTATCTCGGGGGTATTCAGTCCAAGTTCCATGCCATTTTAGTTCTTGGAGGACGCCAGCTTATCCGTTTTCTCCGATGCGTATATCGTAACTTCTGTACCATTTAATATGATGCCCAGGTCTTCGAATGAACATTTTCTGAACCTTCACAACGAAAAACCCTCCTTCTTAGATTTAAGCACTTCTTTACTAAGGTTGACAATAACGAAGGTGCGTTGGAATCTTGAATGTCTAATTCAAATCGACGATGATGAAATTGAAACACTTTCCATTTTACAGTTTATTTTTCGCCGCATGTCTTTCTATCTCGATTGGAAGCATTGCCCAATCCTGCATCCGCGTCGAGTCCCTAGCACCAAGCCATATCCTTGGTGCCTTCCTTTACCCGGTTGTTCTTAGTGTTATTTTCTCGGTTTTTCTCGGTATTTTCGGCCACTTCCAAGACGCCATCGATCAATCTGCATTTGGAAAAATAAACTTCCTTCTCCTCTTTTCTGGACTCGCGGGAGGAGTCATCGAGGGATTTAGTAGGGTCGCTGGATATCAAGGTTGGATCTTCAAAATCATCTTTTTAATCGTCTTAATTGCAGCGATTTTTCAGTTGACCAAACGTGCTTGGTTTCCAAGCGGCGCGGCTCTCATTCCGGGATTAATTATCGGAGTGGGGGTGGTCTTTGCCACTGAAAGTCTGCTCAACTTGATCGCGTACGAAAATGCGCCTGATCGAATCCGCTTTGCCGTATTTTCAATTATCAATCTCGGCGCCATCGGAACAGGCGTGGCGTTTGCTGGGCTTTTTACACCACCCAAAAAATACGATTTTGCGGTCTCATCCGTTTTTTTTCTTGCCACCTGCATCCTTGTTTACGTCAATCGGATCTACCTTCTCTCTGTTCCGATCCACTACCTCCATCTTGTGCTGGCCTTCTTCGAGTGGGTTGGTCTAATCGGGTTTATTTTTTGGTCTCGATGGATCTTTCGGTGGAGAAAAGCCGCAACCCTCATCTTCGTCTTCACGCTCCTAAGCTCGCTCCTTTGTCTCCTTTGGGTTCCTAGAAATCGACTCTCGCCGATCCCGCGTCGACTAGAATCCTCAAGTGAATTTTTCGTACTCCCTTGGATGATCTTCGATCTTGATGGCGATCATTTTTTACCCACCTATTTGGGAGGAGGAGATTGTAAGGAAAATGACGCGCGTTTCCATCCCTTCGCAAAAGATATTGTCGGTGAGGATCGAAACTGTAATGGGTATACGCTCGCGAAACAACCGTCTCCTCGTTTCATTAAAGAAGGTAAAAGGAAAACCGATTTAGTAGTCTTGATTACCATTGATCAAGTGCGTCCCGATCATCTCAGTGTTTACGGATACGAAAATAACACCACCCCAGAGTTAGAGAAGGTGAAGAGCGAATTCATCCTTTTCGAAAATGCTTATGCGCCCGGTGGAATTACCACCTTGAGCCTCCCCTCAATGTTGTCCAATCGATATTTGCTGACGACTCCTACGCGTCCCATTTTTCGGACCACCGCGCAGCGTTACGTAAATGGAGATTCCGAACTTGAAGCCGGAGAGCTTTTGGACACCGCTTTTTTGTCGCCTTTTCGGACGCCTTGGATCACAAGATTTTGGAAGGAAAAGGGTTACCGAAGTGTATTGGTTTTTGATGATTATGGGCAAAAGTTGGCAACGCGCGTTTTCGATTTAAAGGGCCATTTTGACCTTCTGCACGACGTCAAATTTACAGGAAAGTCTGGACGAGAGGAGGTCAGTAAGATTGCCATTGAAAGCCTAAAAGATGAACAGCTTGGCTTTCTTTGGTTGCATTATTACGACCCACATGCCGCCCCCTTTAAATGTGAGCGTTTTGAAAAATTCGGAAAAAACAATTGTTATGACGACGCGATTTTTTCGGTAGACAAGGAAATTGGTCGTGTATTTAGAGCTCTCAAAGACGCCGGACGATGGAATGATTCCACTATCGTTCTCAGCTCAGATCACGGCGAGTCCAACGGTGAGCACTCCTTTTTTCACCATGGACTGAATTCCCATGAGGAGGCGATTAAAGTTCCACTGATGGTAAAACTCCCCTCCTCTATTGTAAAATCCTATCCATCAATTTGGACGGAAAATGTGTCCACATTGGACGCAATTTCGACCGCCTTTTCGATGATGGGTTTTCGCGATCCTGATATGCATGGTGAGTTTTTATTTGAGCTCGGACCTAGATCTATTCCCATTCTTTCCTATCGTATTGTTTTGGATCGTTTGGCGACGCCGGTTACCCAAAATACGGTTATGGTTGATGGTCACTATCGTCTTTTCTACGATCGTGTGCGAGGCGTTTCGAAAAGCTTTTCCTTGGAAAAAGATCCAAAACAACTGGCCCCTTATTATGATTCTCGCTTACAGGAAGA